>RGYL01000046.1 GCA_010032085.1 Actinomycetota bacterium | reverse complement strand
TGCGATGACTATGTATGTAAAGGAACAGAAACATTACGCTGATTCAAACGGGACGAGCACAACTCAACAAAGAGTTCGCATCCAGACCCAAATAGAGGCGATCTCAATTGGTGAACATGGTTTTGAATCAATGCGCACTCTTGCTCAACCTGCTGGTTATGGCTGGGAGTGGATGGGTAACTCGATTTGGAATTGGGATAAAGAGATTGAGGAACTACCAAATCTCCTTGCGGAAAAGGTTAAAGCCCCTTCTGTTGAACCGGGTCGCTATGACTTATTGATTCATCCTTCAAATCTCTGGCTTACGATTCATGAATCGATTGGACATGCAACTGAGTTGGATCGTGCGATGGGTTATGAAGCGAATTACGCCGGAACATCATTTGCTACCCCTGAGAAACTCGGTAACTTGAAATATGGATCAAAGTTGATGAACGTGACCGGTGATCGACTTACTGAACATGGATTGAGCACCGTTGGTTGGGACGATGAAGGGGTCGCGGCGCAACGTTGGGATATCGTCAAAGATGGCGTGCTTGTCGGCTACCAATTAGATCGACGAATTGCCGCACGAGTAAATAAGGATAGAAGCAATGGTTGCGCTTTTGCCGATTCGCCCGCGCATGTTCCAATACAGCGAATGCCCAATGTTTCACTACAGCCTAATCCGAGCGGCCCTACCTTAGAAGAGCTGATTTCTTCTGTTGAAGATGGAATCTACATATTGGGTGACAAATCTTGGTCTATAGATATGCAACGTTATAACTTCCAATTTACTGGTCAACAATTCCACCGGATAAAGAACGGCAAACTTGCCGGACAGTTGAAAGATGTTGCATACCAAGCGACAACAACTGATTTCTGGGGTGCGATGAAGGCAGTAGGTGGCCCATCTACTTATGTTTTAGGTGGTGCATTTAATTGCGGTAAAGCACAACCAGGACAAGTTGCAGCCGTAAGCCACGGTTGCCCCGCTGCAGTCTTTGACAAGATAAATATTCTTAACACTGTTGCGGAGGCTGGCAAATGATCTCTGCACAAGACTTGATTGAAAAAGTTCTCGCTCGTGCAACAAGTGATGAATGTATCGTGATTGTTAGAGATAAGACTCAGGCGAATCTGCGTTGGGCAAGTAGCACATTAACAACTAATGGAGTTATTCAAGAGCGTAGCGTGACAGTTCTTGCCTTTGTCTCCATGGGCGCATCAATGGCGGCCGGCGGTGTGACTCGTACTAATGTTGATGAGAAGGATATTGATGCAATACTTTCCGAAGCGATTTCTGCAGCTAAAGCAGCCGGACCCGCAGAAGATTTTGCGCCTTTAGCTAAAGACCTTTCCCTCGGTGATTGGTCTGCCCCACATAATCCAACTGGACCTGAAGTATTCAAAAAGTTTGCGCCTGATTTAGGCGAGATGATGAAGAAGTCTGTTGCTGACAAAATAGAACTCTTTGGCTACGCCGAGCACACACATTCAACAATCTGGGTTGGTTCAAAAGGCGGATTAAGGCTACGCAACGACTCCCCTATTGGCCGCGTTGAGATGACCGGTAAGTCGCACGAACGCTCTCGTTCTACTTGGGAGGGTGTAGAGACCCACGATTTTTCAAATGTATCAATTGCGGCGATTGATAGGGCAATCCGGCAAAGGCTTGAGTGGCAGGCAAGAAAAATAGATTTGCCAGCCGGTAAATACGACACGATATTTCCATCTGGAACTATCGCAGATCTATATACCTACATGATCTTTGTCTCCACTGGTCGTGATGCATTTGAAGGCCAGAGCGTTTTCTCTAAGAAAGGTGGCGGAACGCGAGTAGGTGAGAAGCTCGCAAATGTGCCTGTAAATCTCTATAGCGATCCCTCAAACAAACTTCTTCCCGGTTCGCCTTTTATTTCAAATACCGCGTCTAGCTCACTTGGCTCGATTTTTGATACCGGCCAGAGAACTCTTCGTGTTGAATGGATGAAGGATGGAGTTCTCCAGAGTCTTATTCAGACTCGAGCCACCTCAAAACTAACTTCACTTCCTTTTACCCCTATGGGTGATAACTACTTTATGGAAGTTTCTGGCTCATCGGGTGGAATCGAAGAACTAACTAAAGAAGTGGATAATGGACTGCTCTTAACCACGCTCTGGTACATACGCATGGTCGATCCAAATACTCTGCTTCTCACAGGTCTAACCCGAGATGGCGTTTATTATGTTAAGAATGGCGAAGTTCAAGGTGCAACCAACAATTTCCGCTGGAACGATTCACCGGTGAGTGCTCTTTCGCGAATTAAAGCTGCTGGAGCGAGTGAGTGGACTCAGCCTCGTGAGTGGTCGGAGTATGCAACCCACATGCACTTCCCCGCCCTTGTAATAAGTGATTTCAATATGTCAACAGTAAGTCCTGGAAACTAAGAATCTAAAGCAAGATTCACAAGACTATCTGCATCTGAATTCATCTCTCTCGGAATCCACTCATATTCAACGCGCTCTGGTGCATGCGCTTCTCTCGCTTGAAGCGCCATCTTGCGCATCTCTGGATTTTTAATTTTCCATTTTCCACTCATCTGTTCAACTATCAATTTAGAGTCCATGCGCACTAATACTCTTGCTTGCGGATCCAACTTATTAATCGCCCTTAATCCCGCAATAAGAGCGCTATATTCGGCAACATTATTTGTTGCTATCCCAATCCGTTCAGATAGCTCGACAATGACTTTTCCACTCTCGCTAATGACGGCTCCGAATGCCGCCTCTCCCGGGTTGCCCCTTGAGCCACCATCGGCATAAAGCAAGAAGGAGCGCGACATCAATCTAACCTAATCAATATTCGCCGACACTCTTCACACCTTACAATTTCATCATCTGGCAGGGACTTAACTCGAACTAATTCCGCTGAGTTCATCGTTAGATGACAGCCTAGACATTGATTTGCCTCAAGCTTTGCTGCGCCAACACCGTCACTATTCACTCTTATCTTCTCGTAGAGCGCTAAGAGCTCGCTATCAATAATAGAGGCTAACTTAGAGCGCGATTCAGATGTGTTCTTTTTTATGCTTTCTAGTTCAGAAATTTCTGCATCTCTCTTAAGTTTCAATTCGTTTGATTGCTCCTCAAGCGCTCTGCATTGACCTTCCAAGACTTTTACTCTTGAGTCTACACCCTCAATACGAACCATTATCTCCAACTCAACTTCTTCAAGTTCAGTTCGCCTCTTTGCTAGCGAACCCAACTCATGCTGAATCTTCTCAAGATCTTTGGGAGCGCCTTGACCAGAGGCAAGTCTTTTCTCGTCGCGATCAATTCGAGTTACTACTTGTTCAACATCGTTCTCCGCTCTAGTTAACTCGTGCTTTATATCATCTCGTTCTGTATTGGCTGCCACAAGCAGATCCCGCTTCGAAGCAAGCTCCTTCGTTACTTCATCAAATTGCTTTGCACTTGGAAGATTAACTGCTTTATGTTCAATTTGAATCAAATCTGAATCGAGCTGCTGGAGGGCTAGGAGTCTTTCTTGGATTTCTCTAGCGACCTTCATCCCTTGATTCTATGCCAGCAGATGCCTCATTCCCTAAGTTAGAGAATCTCAGATAAAAGTTGAGCTACTCGTCTCTCTATCTCATCTCTAACTTTTCTAACGAATTCAATATCTTTGCCGGCGGGATCATCTAGTACCCAGTCCTCGTAGCGTTTTCCAGGGTAAAAAGGGCAGGCATCTCCGCAACCCATTGTTATAACTACATCACTGCCTTGAACAGATTCGCTTGTCAACACCTTGGGTCTTCGATTCGAAATATCAATGCCCTTTTCCCTCATCGCATCAACGGCGACCGGATTGATGCTCTCCTTTGGAGCGCTCCCCGCAGATAAGACTTCTACTCGGCCTTCCCCAAGATGTTCCATAAATCCCGCTGCCATTTGTGAGCGGCCAGCATTGTGAACACAGACAAATAAAACAGTTGGTTTCTTACTCACGGGCACCTTTAGCGAGATAGGAAGCAAAGAAATAAGCCAATATCCCACCCGCGATCTGGGCTGGGATGAATAGGGCAAGTGATGCCGGAGAGATTCCAGCTAGTGAATCTGTGAGCATGCGACCAAAGGACACTGCTGGATTTGCAAAGGAGGTTGAAGAGGTGAAGAAATACGCAGAGGCAATCCATAGCGAAATGAGTGAAGCTCTCGTGCGCACCTTGAATGTGCGCCAGCTTGCAATGACGATCAAAACCAATCCAAAGCTGGCAAGCATCTCTGAGGTAAAGATGTTCATCCCAGTTCTCTCAATTTTCGAAACACTGAGAATTGAATAATCGAAAATAAAGTGTGCAAGAGAAGCCCCAAATACCGCTCCGCCAAATTGTGCTAAGCAATACCGGAGGAAATCGTTAATCGAAAGTTCTTTCTGCATCAGTTTTACTAGAGAAACAACGGGGTTGAAGTGGGCGCCGCTAATCGAAGCAAAGAGCATTATTGATATGTAAAGTGCGGCGACAGTACTTATCATGTTAACCAGCAACCATATGGCCCCATCCTTGGTCCAATTGGTAGCCATAATTGCCGACCCAATCACCGCGGCTGCAATTAATGAAGTGCCTGTGAACTCTGCAATAACTTTTCGCACGAGTTGAAGATAGACCAGAGTGAGTGTGGAATGCCTAATTGAAAGATGAATTTAGGGTGAACGAATGAATGAACGTAGGAGATTGAAGCAACTATGCGTACCAGGAAAATATAAGTACCGCGATTACTGTGACAACTATCAACCAACGAAAGAACTCGTCTTCTCCTCTGCGGTGATTACGACTCTTTGCTTCGGGGTCCAGATAGCTCCTTCCCATTTTCTGCCAGGCGCGAAAGCCCATCAAAGCGGTAAATCCGATGACAGAATAGAAGAAGGTCTGCAGGTCCATAGGTGCGGATTCTTACATTCATTTAGCTTTCGAGCCATCCACCGACACGATTACTCTTCACCTATGCCCGTTAGATGTTCCCCGATCTGGCAAGGCGAGTAAGAATGAAGAGGTTTAAGAAGTCATGAGTGCACCAAAACTAATTGCGAGGATGGCCACCGAGAACGACGTTGCCCTAGTCCAAGAGATTGTAAACGCAAACATGCTCTCGCTTAACCCTCTTGAAGACAAGCTTGGCGAAGTTGAAGCGCGAGAATTAATTAGCGGATTTGTAGATCAGGCGGCAACAAGGTTCACCAAATTTGAAGGCGACGAAAATTGGCAAAGTTTTTTGACTTTGAATCCAGACTTTTCACGGAGCCGTTTTTACTTGGATATTTACACAAGGCCGGGGGCCGAAACCCTCCCTTCGACATTGATGCTTGCACTCGAGATTGCGAAAGCAGGGAATCCCAACTTTCAACTTTGGCTAGGCGTTCATTCAAAAGATGAGGCTTATAGAACTCTACTTGTAAGCAACGGCTTCAATCTACTTCGACGATATTGGATGATGCAGATGAAACTTGAATCTAAACCAGAACCTCATAAGCATGTTGGCCATATAAGAGAAATCAATCTTGATAATCCCAAGGATTTGCGCTCTTTCTATGAGGTGAATCAAGACTCTTTCAGTCAACACTTTGGTTTCATGCCAAGACCCTTTGATGAATGGAGCAGGATAGTCCTTCGCGATCAAGAGGAAGCGAATTTGCGAGTTTGGCTACTCTCTCTAGAAGGAGAAGATGTTGGCTTTATTGACTGTGATGATTCATTGTTACATGAAGAGAGTGGTTATGTCACCGGGCTTGGCGTACGAAAAGCATTTCACGGCAAAGGTCTCGGTGAAGCGCTACTGCGACATGCCATTGAGATAAATTTCGGACTTGGTCGAAGCAAACTAAGTCTTAATGTAGATACCGGAAACGAAAGTGGCGCCCTTAGGCTTTATGAGAAAGTGGGCATGAAGCCGTTCTCTGAGTGGCATCAATATGAGAATGTAAATTGGAGCGCGCTTGTCTAGTTACTCGACGCGCTTTAGCTTCTTCTCGCTAGAACTCAATAGATAGCTAAATTCAGTTCTAATCGCGTTTGGATAAATCAAGTCGGGAAGCCCCGTTAACTCCAAGAAACTCCACCATTTTGGTTCTAAGAGAGAGACCTTCTCGAGTTCTGAAAGCACTTGAGGATTTGGTTCAAAACTCTTAGTGCGGATAAGAAAGTAGAGTTCGCGCTGTAGATATTCAACCCCGTTAAATGTGAATTCAACTTCCCGCTCCCAAATTGGATTTGTATCTATCTCAGCTCTTAGACCAGTCTCTTCCCAAAGTTCCCGGGCCGCCGCTTCTCTATGCGACTCCCCCGGTTTCAATCCTCCTCCTGGGGCGTACCACCATGTGCCGATTTCAGGCCTTGATGGATCTCGCCCTCTAATAAGAAGTATTCGCTCTGAATCATCAATGACGAGAACTCGGGCGGCATCTCTTGCTGAAGTCATCTACCCATTAATTCATTGAGCGATTGGGCAAGAAATTCCTGTCCCTTGCTCACATAGGTAGGAGCTACCCCACCAAGTGCATTGAATCCATGGATTGCTCCCATGAATTCTTTAAAAATAACTTTCACTCCA
>RGYL01000045.1 GCA_010032085.1 Actinomycetota bacterium | reverse complement strand
TTCCTCTTTATCTCGCGAGCGGCGAGGAGAGGTAGACGCGTGAAGTCACAGATTTCTCTGTGCGGGGCGCATCCTACCTCGCTACATTGGAGCCATGGCAAATGCAGTTCCCTCGCGAAATCTCGCGCTGGAATTAGTCCGCGTAACCGAGACGGCCGCGATTGCAGCCTCAAGATGGGTCGGTCGGGGCGCAAAGAATGAAGCAGATCAATCCGCTGTCGATGGTATGCGCAAGATGATCAACACCGTTGCGATGGATGGAATCATCGTTATTGGTGAGGGCGAGAAAGACCAAGCCCCGATGCTTTACAACGGCGAGCGGGTTGGCGATGGAAGTGGACCAAAAGTTGATGTAGCGGTCGATCCGATTGATGGAACAACTCTCACTTCAAAGGGAATGGCTAATGCAATAAGCGTCATCGCTCTCGCCGAACGCGGAACAATGTTTGATCCCACCGCAATTTTCTATATGCGCAAGATTGTTGTGGGTCCAGAAGCGGCCGGGGTCATCGATATAACTGCTCCAACTGATGTGAATCTAAAGAGAATTGCTAAGGCCAAGGGACTTGATGTTTCATCACTTACCGTCGTACTTCTTGATCGACCTAGACACGATGAATTAGTAAAAGAGATCAGAACCGCTGGCGCCCGAATCAAATTCATCACCGATGGCGATGTTGCCGGCGCAGTCGAAGCAGCCCGCCCAGATACAGGTATTGATGTCTTGATGGGAATTGGTGGCACGCCCGAAGGAATCATCGCTGCCTGTGCTATGAAATGTCTCGGAGGCGAAATCCAGTACCAATGACTTAGTAAAGGGTGAAGATGTTTTCTTTGCCGCAACTGGTATTACAGATGGCGAATTGCTCTCTGGTATTCGCTACACCAGCACTCATATTGAATCGAACTCTTTGGTGATGCGCTCGCGCTCAAAGACCATCCGCACCATCAATAGTGAGCATCCGCTCAACTAATTACCTTCAAGCTCTCGGATGAGCCTGTTCATAGGCCTTCTTTAATCGCTCCTCCGTTACATGCGTGTAAATCTGTGTGGTTGAAAGAGAGGAATGGCCAAGGATTTCTTGCACCGTTCGTAGGTCTGCTCCGCCTTCAAGTAGGTGTGTAGCCGCCGAATGGCGAAGGGCGTGTGGGCCTAACTTCATATCTCGTCCGAGCGCTTGGGTTGCCTCATAGACGACATCGCGCACAACTCTTTGATCAATTCGCTTCCCTCTTGAGCCAATAAATAACGCATCGCCACTAGATGCGTTGGCTAACTTAGGTCGAGCATCACTGAGCCATCTCTCAATTGCACGATGTGCAGGTAAGCCAAGCGGAACAATTCGCTCGCGATTACCCTTGCCAATCACTCTTAGCGTGTAGCGCTCGCGATCAATATCCCCGAGATTAAGTCCGACTAGTTCCGAGACCCGAATACCGCTTCCATAGAGCACTTCAACAATTGCGAGGTCCCTAAGAGAGTTTGCAGATTCCTCTTCGGCTGCGCGCTTTTCAAGATAAGCAATAACTTCGGCAGCGCTATCAATATCAAGAATTTCTGGAAGTGAGCGTTCTGGTTTTGGAGCAACTAAATCACGACCGATATCGCGAGGTAGCCAACCATTCTTGGCGCCCCAATACGTGAAAGCTCTTATTGAAACAACTCTTCGGGTGACTGAAGCGCGGGCTGCGCCACGAACTTGCAGATTGGCAAGCCAAGAGCGGAGATGATTGAGCTCCAAATGTGAGAACTCCGTGATGCCCAATTCATTTATATGGGTGAGCATAGATTCCAAATCCGCGAGATATGCACGTACCGAATTCTCAGAGAGATTTCGCTCGTTTCGAAGATGCTCTCCATATTCGCGCTCGAGACTTTGGTCAAGCGACATGGCAAAAGATTACTCACTTCTCTAGCCCCAAGTGAATAGACACAGCGTTGCTAATAAGCAACACTAGAGCCAAGCAGTTTTCTGCGGCTGTGGATGAAAGTCGCTACTTGTCAGCAGGCGGTGCGGTAATAGGCAGACGTTGAATGGAGCAGAATTGAAGATTGAGTTAGTGGTTAGTGACGATTGCCTTATTCCTGAGTTAGAAAAGTCTGATCTTCTAGTTCGCGTGGTGATAGGCCTGCAGCATGACTTTGATGACATTCTAGATATCTGTGCGGGAAACCTATCGAATGAGGAGATTTCACATATCCATCGACTCTGGTCTGATGATGAATACCCGCGAAAATTTCGGCGCGATGGCGCGAAACTTATTATCACTTCCCGCGACGACTAAGAGCTCCGAGCGCAATCAACAAAGTCTCGGGCGATACCTCAAGCACTTCACATAATGGTGCGATCACATCAATTCCGGGAGTTCTCTCTTGACGGAAATATCTTGAAAGTGAACCTCTATCGATTCCCGTCTTTTCAGATAGTTCGCCAAGGCCGGAAATACCTTTATCTTGCATTCTCTTTCGGAGCCAATCTGCGCTCTCTTGGGCTGAAACTCGCGAACCTTTCTTATATGTGTTCGCCATTTCATCTCCTACTCGGGACTCGCACCTTTTCTAAGCAAACCATAAGTGAGGGCATCTTCAAGCGCCATCGCTGATGCGGCTATAACGTTTTCGTGAACTCCCACCGTGCTCCACTCGCCTTGGCCATCTGAAGTCTCGACTAGAACTCTTGTCACAGCACCTGTTCCCAGTCTTCCTTCAAGGATGCGTACCTTGTAATCAGTGAGTTCTAGCCCCTTGATTTCCGGAAAGATGCTTTCAAGGCCATTTCGAAGCGCATTATCAATTGCGTTAACCGGACCATTTCCAGTTCCCGTTGATTCGATCCGCTCGCCTCTTGCTACTACAACCACGCTTGCCCTTGATGTGACGCTGCGATCTTGCATCTGATCAACAGTGGTCTCCCACTTTTCAATCGTGAAATATTTTGGCCGCTTTCCTTCAACCTCTTCACGGAGCAATAGCTCAAAGGAGGCATCTGCTGCTTCGAAGGTAAAGCCCTTGGCCTCTAATTCTTTTACACGTTCAACAATTCGAGCCGGGACCGCTTTATCATCACCTAGATTTATTCCAAGTTCTTGTGACTTCAATTCGATAGATGCGCGGCCAGCCATATCTGAGACCAACATCCGCATATCGTTTCCAACGCTCTCGGGATCCTCGTGTTGATACATCGCTGGATCGACCTTAATCGCCGATGCATGTAACCCTGCTTTATGAGCAAAGGCAGAGACGCCAACATATGGTTGGCGAGCACTTGGAGAAATATTTGTAACTTCAGCAACAGCATGTGAGATGCGGAAGGCCTCTTCAAGTTTTCCTTCGGGAAGGACTTGCTGGTTTTTCTTCAGCTGCAAATTAGCAATGATTGAGACGAGATCGGCATTTCCAGTTCGCTCGCCATACCCATTAATCGTTCCTTGAACATGAGTAGCGCCAGCAGCAACAGCAGCAAGGGAATTGGCGATAGCGCACCCGGTGTCGTTATGGCAATGAATACCAAGTCGGGCTGAACTCTTACCCAGCACCTCATGCACAACTTCTGATAGCTCATCCGGAAGCATTCCCCCGTTGGTGTCACATAGCGCGACTACATCTGCGCCTGATTCCGCCGCAACTCGAACAACTTCAAGAGCGTAATTTGGATTTGAAGAATAACCATCGAAGAAATGTTCGGCATCAAGGAAAACTCGTTGTCCGTTCTTCTTAAGGAACGTGATCGAGTCACGGATCATGGCGAGGTTCTCATCTAGAGATGTGCGAAGAGCAAGCTCAACATGTCGGTCATGAGATTTTGCAACGAGTGTTACGACTGGGGCACCTGAATCGACGAGGGCGCGAAGTAGGGCATCATCTTCGGCTTTTACATTCGGCCTGCGAGTTGCGCCAAAAGCTACAAAGGTGGCGTTCTTTAATTTTAATTCTCGCTTCGCCAATTGGAAGAATTCGGTGTCTTTTGGGTTTGCTCCCGGCCAACCACCCTCGATGAAACCCACGCCGAGATCATCTAAGTGGCGGGCAATTGTTAATTTATCGTGAACCGAGAGATTAAGACCTTCTTGCTGAGCTCCATCTCTAAGGGTTGTGTCATAGATATGAAATGAATCCGAGATTGCCATCAGCAGACTTTTCTCATCCATCCATGCTTATCTTCAATAGTCCCATGTTGAATTCCAAGTAAGTGATTTCGAATCTCCATAGTGATTGCGCCCGGAGTTCCATCGCCCGTAACCCATGTGCCCGCTTTACTCTTTGCAGTTCCAACCGGGGCAATAACTGCTGCGGTTCCACAGGCAAAGATCTCCGAAATCTCACCGCTTGCAACGCCATCGCGCCATTGATCAATATTGATCATGCCCTCTTCAGTTCTGTAACCAAGATCTTTCGCAACGGTAAGAACTGAATCGCGGGTAATTCCTGGAAGAAGTGTTCCAGTCAATTTTGGGGTGAAGATAGTTGCGTCTTTACCTCTTCCCTTTACAAAGTAGAGATTCATTCCGCCCATCTCTTCAACCCAGCGACGCTCGATAGCGTCTAACCAAACAACTTGATCACAACCTTGCTTTGCAGCTTCTTGTTGAGCAAGTAAAGAGGCGGCGTAATTTCCACCGCACTTCGCCTCACCAGTTCCACCGAGTGCGGCGCGGACATACTCGGTCGAGATCCAAACTGTGACCGCTTTTGCGGCGTTGAAATAAGCGGCTGCAGGTGTCGCAATGACTGAGAAGAGAGCTTTGTTAGCGGGGCGAACTCCAAGTCCAACTTCGGTAGCAATCATGAATGGTCTTATGTATAGCGATTCGCCAATTTTCTTTGGTACCCACTTTGCGTCAACGCGCACTAACTCTTCAACGCAAGCAACGAAATCATCAACCGGCAATTCAGGAAGAGTTATTCGCGCTGCGCTCTTAGCAAAACGGATTCCATTTGCATCTGGGCGGAAGAGTGAGATCGAACCATCAGGTTGGGAGTAAGCCTTCATTCCCTCGAAAATCTCTTGTCCATAATGAAAGACCATGGTGGCTGGGTCTAGAGAAAGTGGCCCATAAGGGCAAACTTGGGCATCTTCCCAACCGTTTGCCGCGCTCCAATTCGCAAGAACCATATGGTCAGTGAAGTACTTACCAAAGCCCGGTTCAGCAACATATCCCTCACGAGTTTTATCCGGAACAGGATTTGGGGAACGCTTTATCTCTATCTTCATTTGATTGCCCCCGCGAGGGTACTTCCGATCTCACTTGTGGAGCGTTTCTTATCGCCACGAGTAGCTAAATCAGTTTCGACCGCACGCTCTACATCAAGGGCTGCCTCATCATGTCCAAGGTGGCGCAACATCAATGCCACCGACATCACGGTTGCGGTTGGGTCAGCAATTCCTTTACCTGCAATATCAGGAGCAGAGCCATGTACTGGCTCAAACATTGAAGGAAACTTACCTTCTGGATTTATATTTCCCGAAGCAGCAAGACCTATACCACCGCAAATTGCTGCCGCTATGTCGGTCAAGATATCTCCAAATAAGTTATCGGTAACAACAACATCAAATCGCTCTGGATTTGTTACAAAGAACATGGATGCGGCATCGACATGCAAGTAATCTGTTGTAACTTGAGGAAACTCTTTAGCCACTTCTTCAAAGGTTCGAGTCCATAGACTTCCAGCACGGACAAGAACATTGTTTTTATGCACAAGCGTTAGTTTCTTACGTGGTCGCTTCATAGCCCGACCAAATGCATCGCGAATAACGCGCTCTGCGCCACGGCGTGTGTTTAGGCTCTCCTCGGTCGCTATCTCAGCGCTGGTTCCTTCCGCAAGAACTCCGCCAGCCCCAACATATGGCCCTTCCGTTCCCTCGCGCACAACAATGAAATCAATCGGAGCATCAGTACGAAGTGGACTCTTAACTCCGGGGTACAACTTTGCAGGACGGAGATTCACATAGTGATCAAAGGTGAATCTAAGTTTTAGTAATAGCCCACGCTCAAGAACTCCGCTTGGGACTGTTGGATCTCCCACCGCGCCAAGAAGAATGGCATCAAAACCCTTCAATTCCTCAAGAATTGGGGCGGGAAGTGTCTCGCCAGTCTTATGCCACAAACGAGCACCGAGTTCGAACTCTTTCTTGGTAAATGAAAGTCCATACTTCTTTTCAACAGCAGCTAATACGCGCAAGCCCTCGCCAACAACCTCAGGGCCGATGCCATCGCCAGCGATTACTGCAAGGTTGTATGAACTCATACCTTTAACGAAACCGTTCTTGCAAGATTTGCGCCCGTTGCTTTAGCAACGTTCTCCACCATCGCATTTGGAACTGCGGAGTCGACTGTGATTGCCATTAAAGCTTCGCCTCCGGCAGAGCTTCGTGCAACTTGCATGCTGGCGATATTGATGCCTGATTTACCAAGGGTCTCGCCAACAATTCCGACAACACCCGGGCGATCGGTGTATCGAAGAAATAACAAGTGATCAGTAGGTGGAAGATCTAGATCGAACTTATCAATTGCAATAATTTTTTCAGTCTTCTTAATACCCATCAAAGTGCCATCAACTGTTATATGTGTACCGTTACTAAATGCAGCTTTAAGTGAGATCATGCTCCGATATTCAGGGCTTACTGGATCGGTTGTAACAGTTGAGGTAAAACCACGTTCTTGGGCAAGACCCGGAGCATTTACATAAGTGACATCCTCAGCGCCAGTTGTGACAAGCGCGCCTTTAAGTGCAGAGGTAGCGAGGATTGAACAATC
>RGYL01000044.1 GCA_010032085.1 Actinomycetota bacterium | reverse complement strand
CGCCTCGACAAGATTCACCGAAATATTTGCAGCCGCCTTTGCATAATCTGATTTAAGCGGCCCCTTTTTCAATTCTGCGATTGCGCCGGCCATCTCAACTCCGGTGGGTCCGCCACCAACTACAGTGATAGAAAAGTTTGTATCATCTTCAAAGCGACATAGATCTTCAAATCTGCGCAAGATTGAGGAGCGGATCTCGAGGGCCTCAGAGACACTCTTCATTCCTAGCGCATGCTCAGCCACACCTTTAACGCCGAAATCATTAGTTGCCGAACCCATTGCAATTACGAGATAGTCGAAATCAAGCTCCTCACTTGAATCAAGCTTGACCGATTTATTCTTATGATCAATTGTTATAGGAGAGCCCATCCGGAATTTGATTTTGGTCTTGCGTAGCGCTCCTCTTATGGGATGAGCAATATGGTCGGCCGCCAAACCAGCAGTAGAAACTTGATAGAGCAAGGGCAGAAAGGTTTGGAAATTGTGGCGATCTACGAGAGTGATATCTGCGATGGGGTCGAGCGCCTTGGCTGCCGTGAGGCCACCAAAGCCCGCTCCCAAGATAACTATCTTTGGCCTAGACACCGGCGAAAGTCTACTGTTTAACCATGTCTATCTCGCGCCGAATACTCGTTACTGGAGCATCGGGTTATGTTGGTGGGCGACTCGTGCGCGCACTTCTAAACGAGGGCTTGACCGTTCGCGTAAATGTGCGCGATAAAAATAAGATTTCTGGGCAAGTTTGGGCAAATGAAGTTGAAGTTTCGGTAGGTAATGCCACAAGTTTTGAAGAGATGAAGCGCGCTCTTGACGGCGTGCACACTGCTTTCTATCTACTTCATTCAATCGGCGTAGGAACTGATTTTGACGAATTAGAAGCCGAAATGGCGCGCAATTTTGCAAATGCCGCAGAGGCAAGTGGTGTAAAGCAGATTGTTTATTTAGGTGGAATTGCTAATGTCGAGAAGCAGAGCAAACATTTAGCATCGCGGGCACGTACCGGCGTGGAATTGAGTTCAACTTCAGTTCCAGTTCTTGAGTTACGTGCCGGAATTGTGATTGGTTCCGGATCGGCCTCATTTGAAATGCTCCGCCATTTAACGCATCGATTGCCGGTGATGACCACACCTAAGTGGGTATCGAATCGAACGCATCCAATCGCAATTAGAGATGTGCTCTGGTATTTAACAAACGCTGCAAAGTTAACCAAACCAGTTTCGGGCATCTTTGATATAGGTGGCCCAGAAATACTCTCCTACGCCGATATGATGCAGAAGTTTGCCAAGTGTTCAGGTCTACGCAAACGTTGGATAATCAAAGTGCCAGTTCTTACACCGAAACTTTCGAGTCTATGGATTGGTTTTGTAACACCGGTTCCCACAAGATTGGCTCGGCCACTTATTGGATCGTTGATAAATGAGACTGTTGCCGATTCTAAAAAGAGCATCGATGCAATTATCCCCAAACCAGCGGAAGGGCTCATAGATGTGACGACGGCTATAAATCTTGCTCTTTCCCGCACTACCAGCAATCAAGTTGAAACTCGCTGGTCAGATGCAAATGCGATTACTGCCCCGTGGCAGAAAGCCCAGAGTGATCCGGATTGGGCAGGCGAAATAACGCTACGCGACAAACGAGAAGTATTAACTGATGCACCAATCGATTGCGTTTGGAAATCAATTGAACAAATTGGCGGGGAGACCGGTTGGTACGGCGCTGATTTTCTATGGTGGGCGCGTGGCGTGATTGATCGATTAGTAGGAGGTGTTGGCATTCGCCGGGGCCGGCGCGATCCCAAACATTTAAGAATCGGAGATAGCGTTGATTTTTGGAGAGTAGAAGCGATAGAGAAAGAGAGAGTGCTCCGCCTTTACGCCGAGATGATTCTCCCCGGAAAGGCCTGGTTGGAATTTAGAATTTCTGAAGAAGCAGGAAAAGTAAGGATTGTGCAAGAAGCAACATTTTCACCACGCGGACTCGGTGGCCAACTCTATTGGTATGCCGTCCTTCCACTTCACGCATTTGTATTTCCAACGATGCTAAGAAACATTGTGCGAAGTTCCAAACGAAAGGCGCTCTTCGGCGATGCATGAATTCGATGAAGAGATTGATGCTCTGGCAGCAAAGATCCTCGAATACTCACTTATAAGATTAAAGAAGGATCCACCTCTTGATGGACCTTGGACCTATGACGAGCTCTATGCCGAAGTCGGCGAAACAATTACTGAGGGAGGACTTGGGGGCGAGCGCACCCTCGATTTATTTAAGCACGTACTCTCACAAGCATGTATTTCTACCGACCATCCTCGTTATTTAGCATTTATTCCATCTGCACCTACTGAATCGGCCAACTTATTTGATTTAGTAGTCGGGGCATCAGCTCTTTATGGCGGATCTTGGCTCGAGGGTGCTGGGGCAGTATTTGCTGAGAATCAAGCGCTCAAGTGGTTAAGTGATTTAGCCGGACTTCCAAGCACTGCTGGAGGTGTATTTGTACAAGGCGGAACTGTTGGGAATCTCTCCGCTCTAGTTGCCGCGCGTCATGATGCTCGAAAGAAGAATCCAAAGATTGAGAAGTGGGTGATTGCTTGTAGCGATGAGGCGCACTCATCCATTAAGAGCGCCGCTAGCGTTATGGATGTTGAGGTATTAAAAATAAAGTGTGATCGCAATCATCGCTTACAAGGCCGAGAAGTTGCTAAAGCAGTCGACGAATTTCATAACACAAATCCGAAGAAGCGTGTTTTCGCGATAGTTGGCACAGCGGGGACAACAAATCTTGGCATCATTGATGATCTTGATGGAATAGGAAAAGTCGCAAATGATCGTGGAATTTGGTACCACGTTGATGGCGCATACGGCCTTGCCGCACTCGCATCTCCAAAAACCAGGTCGCTCTTTAAGGGCGTAGAACTTGCTGACTCTTTCATTGTGGATCCTCATAAGTGGCTCTTTGCTCCCTTTGATGCCTGCGCGCTCATTTATCGCGACCCTGAGATTGCACGTGAAGCTCATACTCAACATGCTGGGTATCTAGAGACTTTGAATAAGGGTGAGTGGAATCCTTCCGATTACGCAATTCATTTAACAAGAAGGACTCGTGGTTTGCCATTCTGGTTCTCACTTGCAGCACACGGGACTAGAAAATATGCCGAAGCCATGGATAAAACAATGGAATTGGCTAGGGAAAGTGCGGCGCTAATCAAAGAGCACCCGGATCTCAAACTTCTTATGGAGCCGGAACTTTCCATCGTTGCATTTACAAAGAATGGGTGGGAAGCCACCGATTATCAGAAATGGAGCGATAAATTACTCAATGATCAGATTGGATTTGTTACACCCTCATCGCACGAGGGCAGGCCAATATTGAGATTTGCAATAGTTAATCCATGGACCACCATTACGGATATAAAGGTAATTTTGGCTACCCTCTAAATCCCCAGAAAATTCAAAACTTCTAGTTAAATATTGCTCTATGGAAGAGATCCGATCTGAGGCGACTTATGCCCTAAGCGATCTTGAGGTTCGTATTCTCGACTTTGAGCGGCAATGGTGGCGCTACGCTGGAGCGAAGGAAATAGGGATAAAGGAGCAGTTCGGTCTCTCCACCCGCGAGTATTACGAATTACTAAATAATCTGATTGACCGTGATGATGCTCTTGATGCTTCGCCGCTTCTAATCAAACGTCTGCGCCGGCTCCGGGAAGCGCGGCTAGCGCGTCGAATCAGCTAAGTAATTCCATTCGAGTACTCCACTTATTTAAAACTCGCTCTTTAGGAGTATTCAGAATTTTCTCGAGTAAGACCCCGTAAATGTCGCGAAAATCGGTAGTAACTTCAAGATCATCATCTTTAAGTCTTTGTAGTGAAGGTTGCTCGCCATGGAAGCCGCCCTTAACTCTTTCGCCGAGTAAGAAGACGGGGCCGGAAGTTCCATGATCAGTTCCTTGTGAAGCATTTGCTCGAACTCTTCTTCCAAACTCACTGTATACAAGGACTGTTACATCCTTACTTCTATTAGTCGAACGCATCTGTGACATAAAACGCGATAGCGAGTTAGAAACGGCTCCTAATAGCGTTGATTGAGCTGTGTTTTCATCTGCGTGAGTATCAAACCCGCCGAGCGATACCGACCAGACCCGTGTTGGAGAGCCTGCGGCAATCAATTTTGCGACAATTTCCAATTGAGCAGAGAGATTTGAATCTCCGCCCGCATTTCCACCAACAACAGTTGGAAGATCTGTGGCAGGCGGTGCTGGGTCTTTCAAAATAGGCGTTACTTCCTCGGAGACCTCAAAGAGATTTCGCATCGTGCGCGCTGCCATTGCAGTCAAGCGATCATCGCTAGCGCTAGTCATAGATAACTTTGCGCAATCACTGGCAAGGGAACCAGTAGGAACCTTCAAGCCGCCGAGCGGGAGCACTGATCCGGAACGGCGTTCCCCTGCAAGTAGTGGCGGAAGGACTGAACCAAGGCCAATTGCAAGGAGCGGATCTTCTTTCTGGGTTTCCACCCATCGGCCTAACCAACCAGTCTTGCTCGCGGTCAACGAGGCGCTCTGCCAAATAGCCATAGAGGAGAAGTGGGAGCGGTCAGAATTTGGATAGCCAACGCCACGGACAATCGCTAATTGATTTCTATCCCACATGGATTTAAATCCGCCCATTGCGCCATTTAGGGCCAGCCCATCACCGATTGGTAGAACTTGGCTCTCTTTATATGCAAGTTGTGGACGTAATGATTGATAAACAGAATCTTGGTAGGGCACGACTGTATTTAGGCCATCGTTTCCGCCATACAAAGTTACAACTACAAGAATCGGCGTACCGAGTGGAAGCGGACGAGCGATTGCTGCACTGGCAATCTCTTCTATAGAGAGAGTATGGGCGGCCGCTGCAATTGCGCCGGCACCAGTCATCTGAATGAATTTGCGCCTAGTTATCGTATCCATATTTCCCCTATTGACTTCATGCATTCACCAGAAACTCCGGGCTGCAAATTGCCAGAATTGCGAGCCGCTCTGGATCACGCACGGCACCGGTTAGCGCCTGCTTAGTTCGCTCGCTCCAAGAAGCAATACCCAGCCAGTTTGATAGCGCTTCGATCCGCGCCACGGAAGAAACTTGCGAAATCGGAGATAAATCGGCCCTTTTAATCAAGACTTGAGCGGCAGAGATTCGCGTCTGGGTCGATGCGGCAGATAGCCATGACTCATCCGCCGGCCAACCACCTACATTGGGTGGGAAATATGGCCGCTGCCCCAGTGAATTAAGGAGGTTAATTAGATAATCAGGACGCTCGTATTGCGAAGGCAGAATATTAGAAGCGCGCAGAACTGCTACTAACCACTCCAATGGTGACTTAACTTGAGTATTTTTAGGGTCAATAAAACTGGGATCGCGGACCATTGCTGCAATGGCCGGTCTTAACTCTCTACTGGCAAATGCCGCCTCAATTGATGAATTTGCAGGTAGCTCATAAGACGATGAGATGAAGCGATACCAGAGTCGCTCTGCTATGAAACGTGAACAGTCTGGGCGACTTACCAAATAATCTGTTAACGAGAGCGCATCGAAACTTCCCGCGGTTCCAAGAAATGAAATCGAGCCGGTATAACTCTGGCGTAAATTCCTTGTGACAACTCCTGAATTCTTCACAACCTTATAACCTGTTAGAGCTTTTGCTGTCTGTTTCACATCATCTTCGGTATACCTGTTAACACCCAGAATAAAAAGCTCCATCAATTCTCGGGACAAATTTTCATTTGGCGCTGCGGCGGTATTTCTCTGGCCATCGAGCCAATAGATAAGTGCTCCATCAAGCACCATACTTCGAGCCATCTCTCGAAAGTTGCCAAGTGCATATTTGCGCAGAGTATTTACATGATTAAACATCACAAACGGCTCATCTACTTTGGAGTAGGAAGTTGCCCAATGGCCATGCCAGAACCAAGTCATCCGTTCCAATAACGGGTTCTCCTCACCCACCATCTGGTCCAACCACCAGAGCGTCATCTTTCTAAGTTGAAACCTCTTCTGCTCTGCGTAAGTAACAATCTCTGGAGTATTTGGTCGAGGCTGCATTCCCAGATCTGAGATTCCGAGCGAACTGGCTAATCCCGAAAAATCCAGCGCCGCCACAGATAGGTACTGCTCTGCCGCCTGAGTGAAACCGATAGAGAGGCTCTCTTCAAACTCCCCGGGTCTTGGCCCAAAGCCGATTCGATTGATTAGGCGAGATATCGCTAATCGCTCCTCAGCTGACATGGGATAAACCTACGTTGGCGTTATAACCCTTGGGTGAACTTGCGATGAAGGCGCCCTGAAAGTCCTCCCTGATAAAGCTGATTTAGGGGCGGGATAACGCTGGATTTGAAGCGGGGAATAGAGCCCCCTAGGCTTGGCGTTAGCACTCGAAGTCCAAGAGTGACAAAAAGAGTGACAACGAGGGCGAGAGTGATAAGTCGCCCGAACCACCTCTACCAACAGGGAGATGAGAAGAACTATGGCAAAGATGATTGCCTTTAATGAAGAAGCACGACGCGGTCTTGAGCGGGGAATGAATACCTTGGCAGATGCCGTAAAGGTAACCCTTGGGCCACGCGGACGAAATGTTGTACTTGAGAAGAAGTGGGGCGCACCCACAATCACTAACGATGGCGTCTCGATCGCAAAAGAGATCGAACTCGATGACCCATGGGAGAAGATCGGCGCCGAGTTAGTAAAGGAAGTCGCCAAGAAGACCGATGATGTTGCTGGCGATGGAACTACTACTGCAACTGTTCTTGCCCAAGCGCTAGTTCGCGAAGGACTTCGCAACGTTGCGGCTGGTTCAAATCCAATGTCTTTGAAAAAGGGAATTGAGAAAGCCGTTGAGGCAATATCCGCCGAGTTATCTGCGATGGC
>RGYL01000043.1 GCA_010032085.1 Actinomycetota bacterium | reverse complement strand
GAGTAACTAGAAGAATTTCTATTCCATCATGGGATGACATTATGTTTGGATGAAGATAAACGAGATGAAGTGAAGAGCCGTTGGCAAAATCGATTAGGTGGGCTAGCGACTGTGCTCACTCGCGAGGAGGCAATTCGTAGAGGATTATTTGGGCCAATGAGTGAGAGCGTTCTTGAGCGAATCGGTGATTTAGTTGTTATCGCCGAAGGAAACTTCATTTTGGTGGAGATGGAGCGAGAAACTCAACAGTGCGCGATGGTGGGGCATCATGGTGGAACAACAGAAGCTGAGTGCGAAATTCCGCTACTCACATATACGATTTAAGAGTCTTCGCCTTCATCTTTCTTCTTACTTCTTCCAAACATAATGTCATCCCATGATGGAATAGAAATTCTTCTAGTTACTCCATCTTTTTTAGCATCGGATGGAATTTCACTCTTCTCTTCTTGAGCTTCCGGGGTGAGATCGGTGCGTACCGCAACAAGTCTTGGTGGTTGCGCAGGTTCGCCATCTGCTGGGAAAAGAACTCCATGATCACTCATACGATCAGGCTTTGGTTGCTTTGGAATCTCTTCGCCACAAATCCAGCGCGCCCCATCATCTTTAGAAACAAAGGTGCGCTTATTTAGATCAAAGTTCCAAGTAGCTTCGCGTGAGCCATCTGATGTTGGATAGTTAAGCACAAGGTGCCAATGACCGTTATCAAGTCTCCAGGTATTCCAAGAGATCTGATTCATATTGACGCCTCTTGGCGCAAGTCTTTGTATTACTAATTCTCTAAGTGGTAACGAAGTTCCTTTAGGAGATGATTTCTCGGCTTGCTCAATTACCCAAGCGCGCTCTTGCATTATGGGACTTGCGTAACGTTCAATTTTCACTGGCGATAAGCCAGAAATTCGTGCGACTTCATCAAAACTTTCGCCAGCTCTTAAGCGGGCTTGGATTTCTTTGATTGAGTAACCAGGAGTCTCTTCAACGACTGCGCTCAATCTCCGCTCTGGAGTAGATGCGCTCAAGGAGTTGCGAAGTGCGTCATCAATTTTGAGCGTGAAGGAATTGCCGGCTTCATCAGCGAGCTCCAACTTATCGCCACCGTTAGTTTTTCCAACGACCCTTAACTCAGTCACGGAGAGTAGGTTGCCATAGTCCGATGCGAAACTTATGGAAATCAGGCTGGGATTTCCCTTACTTTCTCACGCCAGATATTGATAAAGGGAAGAATTAATAGAACTGATAAGGCCATACACACTAATGGGATTACAAAAGCGACAGATACCCCTTGAGTGTCAATGATGTAACCAGTCAGAGCAGGGGGTAAAGCGCCACCAAGATTTAGCGCTGAGATGGCCCAGGCTAGAACCTCAGTCTTTCTCTGCTCAATTACCGAGCGCTCTGCTGCGGCAAAACCTGCGGTAAGCAATGGCGCGATCGCGAATCCATTTACAAGGAGAACAATTCCCATAATCATAAAATTGCCAGGCGCAAGCTGTGCGGCAAGATAGATTGGAATAGTTAAGAAAAACAGCAAGACAGTTGACTCGAGGAAGCGTTGGGACTCACTGCGTTTCCACTTTATTGAGCCAATTGCAAGTGCAGCTATGCCACTTCCTAAAGACCAGATTGCAATAAGGAAACCACTTGATTCGCGCGCGCCGTATTCATCGCTATAAGCAACTATCACCAAGCCTGCTGAACTAAAGAATGAACCACAGAGCATGAGCGGAATGAAAAGCGCCCTTATAAAGGGCAGGCGAATTAAGAGAGAGCGATCTTCACCAACTTCTTTTGGGTGGGGAGGTGGTTCGGTAGATTTTTGAGCAGTAAAGAAAAGTGCTCCGGTTGCAACAAAGAGCATCGCAGCAAAAATTGCATATTCAGGCGCAAACGCGGCTGCAAGTAGCGTCGCAATCACCGGTCCTGAAGTAAAGATAACTTCATCGACGAAAGCTTCAAATGAATAAGCAGTATCAGTTAGCGCCCGATCATCTTTAATCGCGTGGATCCAACGCCGGCGAACCATCTGGCCGGAACCAATCACAAAGGCTTCAAAGAGAAGTGCTGAGGTAAACCAAAGAATTGTCGGTGCATCATTTTTGAGCAGAAGTACAAAAGAGCCCATAAAGAAGATGTGCAAAGGAACTGTGATGCTCAAAATCTTTCGTTGCCCGTATTGATCAGCTGCCCGGGACCATAAGGGTGAGGCAATTGAGAGGACTATCGATGCCGCCATCGAAAGCACTCCGGCCATTGAATAAGAATCAGTCTCTGCGACTACAAACAAGACAATCGCGAGATAAAGCATCGATATCGGAAGGCGCAAGATAAATGCTGCGAGGGAGAAGCGCCAACCACCTGGAACTTTGAATAATTTGCGATATGGCGCAATCATGTTGGTGAGTCTACTTGTGATTAGATTCAACTATGACTTCTTCAGGTGAATTACTGGAGTTAGCAGAGAAAATTGCGAAAAAAGCTGGCGAACTCTTGATGAGTCGCCCCACGAACTTTGAACTTGATCAAAAAAGTGGCGTGCTTGATTTTGCTACCCAGATGGATCATGAGAGTGAGAAATTGATTGTCTCTGAAATTCTTGCGGCCCGTCCCGATGATTCAATTATCGGGGAAGAGGGTGCAAATCGAAAAGGTTCAAGTGGGTACACCTGGGTCATTGATCCAATAGATGGAACCGTCAATTATCTCTATGGAATACCGGGATGGTGCATCAGCATCGCAATTAAAGATGAAGTTGGCTATCTTGTGGGCGTCGTCCATGTACCTTCATTTGCAATGACGTGGAGTGCGCGACGTGGCGGCGGTGCAACTTGTAATGGCAAACCACTTCGCTGTAATGAGCCGGTTGAGTTGAATCGTGCGCTCATCGCTACGGGATTTGCCTACGACATTGAGCGAAGGAAACCCCAAGCGAAATTCATAGCTGAGTTACTCCCACAAATTCGCGATGTTCGGCGAATGGGAGCATGTGCGGTAGATATTTGTATGGTGGCATCAGGATCGGTTGATGCACATTTTGAAGCGGGAGTAAATGAGTGGGATTACGCTGCTGCTGGGTTGATAGCAAGTGAAGCCGGCGCAAAATTTTCATATCTGAAGGGGATTTGGGATGGCGAAAAGTACTTCGTCCTAACAGCGGGCCCCAGCCTTTTTGCCAGCCTCGCAAAGGCCCTTGCGCCACATGGATATGACCTTCGTTGACGCTCAGATTTAGCGACTCCAGCCCCCTTATGGCAGGATACGCGGGCTAGCAGGAATAGAACTTCGACTCTAAGGATTCAAATATGAACGTGCTTGATGCGGTAGATGCCGCCTCCCTCCGCAAGGACATCCCAAATTTCCGTCCCGGCGATGAGTTAAAGGTTCATGTCAAAGTTATTGAAGGTAACAAGAGTCGCGTTCAGGTATTCCAAGGTCTAGTCATCTCTCGCCGTGGATCTGGTGTTCGCGAGACTTTCACTGTCCGCAAGATTTCCTATGGCGTCGGCGTTGAGCGCGTCTTCCCAGTCCATGCTCCGGTAATCGAAAAGATTGAACTAGTTCGCAAAGGTGAAGTTCGTCGTGCGAAGCTTTATTACCTCCGTGATCTTCGCGGTAAGGCAGCCAAGATTCGTGAACGTCGTGGCGGCGAAGACCTAGAGAGCATTTATTCCGAGACACCAGCCGTTGAAGAGACCCCAGTCGTAACTCAAGTTGCTGAAGAAATAGCTCCTCAGGTTGAAGAAGTAGAAGCGCAAGAGACTTCCGAGAAGCCACAAGCTTAGGGAATGTCTCCTCGCGCAAAAGGCGGAGCCCTTCGCGAACTTCCGATACTTCTCGTATCGGCGCTAATTCTTTCGATGGTCGTTAAGACCTTCTTCGTTCAATTCTTTTATATTCCCTCGGGCTCGATGGAGAACACTCTTCTAGTCAACGATCGAGTCGGGGTTAACAAATTAGGCGCAATCTTTAGTGAAATTAAAAGAGGCGAAGTTGTCGTATTCCGTGATCCCGCAGATTGGCTCTCCACGCCGGTAAATGATGAGGTTGGCCTACGCAAAATCGTAAAAGATGCTTTAGTTTTCGTAGGCGTTATCCCAGATCCTTCCAAGCAATACCTAATCAAACGCGTTATCGGAGTTGGGGGAGACCGGGTTGTTTGTTGTAACGCCAAAGATCAATTAGAAGTAAATGGTGTTGCGATCAATGAGCCCTATATCTATCCCGGCGATAAAGCATCTGATAATGAATTTGATGTAACTGTCCCTAAAGATTTCATTTGGGTTATGGGAGATCATCGTGGCGCAAGTGCTGACTCTAGGTATCACACCGATGATCCAAATCGTGGCATGGTGCCACTAGATAAAGTGACCGGCCGAGCTCTCTTTGTAATTTGGCCATTCTCAAATCTTGGAGTTCTTGAAGTCGGCGAGGATTTATCCAAGATTCCCATCAAGCAATGATTGAAGAGCGCCTGCTCAAATCAGGTCTATTAGCAATCGCAGGCGTTGATGAGGCAGGCCGAGGTGCTTGTGCTGGCCCGCTAGTTATCGCGGCGGTCATACTTAAAGATCCACGAAGTTCTCTTTTAAAAGATGTCCGCGATTCCAAAGAGTTATCTCCAAAAAATCGCGAAGAGTTATATCCCATAATTGTGGAGAATGCGCGAGCGCACTACATCTTGGAAATCTCTCCAACAGAAATTGATGCTAACGGCTTACATCGCTCCAATATTGAGGGAATGCGCCGAGCGATTAGCGCACTTGACCTAGTTCCAGATTATGTACTTACCGATGGCTATGAGATACCTGGAATAGCAATTCCTAACTTAGCGGTTTGGAAAGGCGATCAAGTCGCCATCACGATCTCAGCCGCCTCGATAATTGCAAAGGTTCACCGAGATAAATTGATGATTGATTTAGATAAAAAGTATCCGGCGTATGGCTTCGCCGAACATAAAGGCTATGTGACCCGCTCCCACACAGCTGCGCTAAAAAGCGCTGGAGTTTCTCCCATTCATCGTAAGAGCTATGCCAATATCGCAAAGCTTCTTGATGCTTAATCCACAAGGAGAAATTTTCCTCACTATTTAATCCCGCGACTATCTAAGTTCGGGCCGTGGCAAAGACCGTGGCAGCAGCAGAACTAGGTGAGTTTGGCGAAGACTTTGTGGCTAAACGACTCATTGCACGTGGCTATCGAATTCTTGATCGCAAGTGGCGAATAAAAGAGGGTGAACTAGATCTTGTCGCACTTACCGAGATGGGCGAAATAGTATTTATCGAAGTAAAGACAAGAAGTAGCGCTGCCTTTGGCGACCCAATCGAGAGCGTGAGTCCGGCAAAAGCCCAGCGGATCCAACGTCTGGCCCTCGCTTGGCTCGCTACTCATCAGAGATTAGGTAATCCCTATCGCATTGATGTTGCGGGAGTCTTGATGCTGCGTTCAGGTGAGATCCAATTGGATTACCGAGAAGCAGTCATATGAGTCTTGCCCGAGTCCTCGCCATAAACCTAATTGGGCTAAAAGGTGAAGCAATAGATATTGAAGTTGATGTCTCAAATGGACTTCCTTCATATTCGCTATTAGGTCTTCCTGATGCCACGTTAAATGAATCGCGGGAACGGATTAGGGCAGCGATCCTAAATAGCGCCAAGAATTGGCCTAATCGGAAGGTCACTGTCTCACTTGCCCCAGCATGGTTGCCCAAGAGTGGTTCCGCATTTGATCTCCCTATAGCGCTCGCGATTCTCGCTGCCTCAGCTCAAATTGATTTAAAGAAACTGGAAGGAATCTTCTTCCTAGGTGAGCTAGCGCTCGACGGTTCATTAAAGCCAATTCGCGGAGTACTTCCTACCTTGCTAGCAGCGCGCTCACTTGGGATGGCGCGAGTTGTTGTACCGAGTGAGAACTTTCAAGAGGCGGGCTTGCTTAGAGATTTAGAAGTTATGGCATTTTCAAATCTTGGAGAAGTTCTTCATTATCTGGAAAGTGGATTACGGATTGAAAATCCACCGCTAATTGAAATTGTCGACTCTGCTACATCTCTTGATATGGCTGATGTCTCTGGACACGTGGAGAGTAAATTTGCACTTGAGATAGCAGCCGCCGGTGGCCACAACGTACTTATGATTGGCGCGCCTGGTTCTGGAAAAACTATGTTGGCTGAGAGATTTCCTACAATCTTGCCGCCCCTTGACGAATCAGAAGCGATTGAAGTCGCTGGTATTCATTCCATAGCCGGAACCTTAAATCAAAGAAATATCTTGAGCGCGCTACCACCGTTTCTTGCACCACATCACGCAACAACTATCCCAGCTCTCATCGGAGGTGGCTCCGGCTCAATTAGGCCGGGCGCTTGTTCACTAGCTCATCGAGGTGTGCTCTTCATCGACGAAGCGCCCGAGTGCGCAAGTGGAATTCTTGATGCGCTCCGACAACCTATCGAATCCGGGAAGATAACGATTACTCGATCAGCGCAAACAGCAACTTTTCCAGCTCGCTTTATCCTTTTGTTGGCCGCTAATCCATGCCCATGTGGCAAATTCGCCGGCAGGGGACGAGCCTGTGAATGTTCTTCCCTGCAAATCCGAAGATACTTAAGCAAGATTTCCGGACCATTACTTGATCGAGTCGACCTTCGGATAAAAGTTGAATCACCGACTCGAAGTGAACTAACCCAAGGTATAACCATCACAAGCGTCCAGATGAGAGAAAGAGTCATTCAGGCAAGGCTGATTGCAGAAACGAGATTTGCAGAACATGATTTCAAATTAAATTCAGAAATCTCTCCAAATTTATTACGTGAAAAGTTTCGCCCCCGCAAAGATGGGTTAGCACTACTTCACACGTTGCTAGATAGTGAATCAATCACAGCCCGTGGTTTTCACAGAACGATTAGAGTTGCTTGGAGCATCGCAGATCTAGGCGGTATTACGACTCCTGGGAAAGAGGAGATTGAACGAGCACTTGAATTAAGAGTTGGGATAA
>RGYL01000042.1 GCA_010032085.1 Actinomycetota bacterium | reverse complement strand
TTGTGTAGTTCTTCATCCGACATTGAATTTAGCTCTGCTCCGGTGATACAGCTATCTATTCCATCAATCCCAATCTCTTTGCCAATGGCTAAGGCAGTCGAGGGATGATCCCCGGTAATCATGATTGTCTTAACTCCGGCACCAGCGCATACTTTTATAGCTTCCGGAACCCCCTCTCGCACGGGATCGTGCAGAAGAGCGATTCCAAGAAATTTAAAGGGAGTAGTTTCAACATTGAATTCTGAAACTTCGCTTACATCTGCGCGTGCAATTCCCAGTACTCGAAAACCTCGAGCCGCTGCTACATGAACTTGATTTTCAAAGTATTCGACTTCATTGCTAGAAAGTTGACACATTTTAAAGATCTCTTCTGGTGCGCCTTTTGCGGCAGCAATTACTCCCGAGTCACCTTGCCACAAGTGAATAAAAGCAAGTCTCTTATGAGTTAATGGAAACTCTTGAATCGAGCGTAACGACTTCCGCTTCTTCAATATTTCTGCAAGCTTTACAAACGCTTTATCCATGGGATCAAATGGCCGACTTGGCAAAGCCAGCGATGCAATCTCAACAGCTTCTAGAAGTGATTCAGAGAGAGGGGAGCCGTCAAAGTTGTGAACCTCACTTGAACAGTGAATTTCAGTTACTTCCATCTCATTGCGCGTAATCGTCCCGGTTTTATCTACACAGAGGACTGTTACTGCACCTAGCGCCTCAATAACGGCGGGCTGTCTTGCAATAACTTTCACCTTTGCCATGCGCCAAGCACCAAGCGCCATGAAGAGAGTGATGATTACAGGAAACTCTTCTGGAATTAGAGCCATAGCTGCGGCTATTCCGGCGAGGGCGCCCTCGAGCCAATTACCGCGCGAACTTCCGTATAAATAGAAGATCGCTATGACTGCTATGAGGGATAACGTTCCTATTCCTTTCACCAATCTATCTACATTGCGTTGCAGAAGCGTTCGTTGATATGGAATCTCCTGCATAGATTTTCCAATCTTGCCTAACTCAGTATCTACTCCAGTTCTTGTTACTTTTCCACGACCATGTCCTCTTACAACTAGGGAGCCGGTGAAAATAGGCATTCCCTCTTCTTTTGCTACCGGAATCGATTCTCCCGTTAACAGCGACTCATCAACTTCGATCGGCGAACGCGAGACCAGAATTGAATCGGCCGCAATTCGGTCACCTTCGAGAAGAACCAATAAATCTCCGGGAACAATTTGAGAACTTCCAATTCGCTGCTCTTTGCCATCCCGAATCACAAGGGCTAGTGGCGCAGTTAATTCACGTAGGGCACTTAAAGCGCGCTCAGTTCTTCGCTCTTGGTAAATAGAGATTCCAAGAACTATGAATACGGTTGCCATTAGTAAAAGCGCATCAACTAATTCGGCTAGTAAGAAACTTATCGCACCAGCAGCTGCCAAGAGCAATAACATCGGCTCTCGCAAAACTGAGAACGCGACCTGCAGTAAGTTCTTTTCCTTCTCGCTTGGGAGTGCATTCACTCCATGCTCGACAAGGCGCGCTTCTGCTTCTGCGCTAGTGAGACCAAGACTCTCCACTCAGAGAGTTTAGGTTCGACTTAAATAAAGTTATATACAGTGGCAGAAGTAACTGCAGCAGCAACCATCATTACCGGGAAAGAGGCTCTCATTTTGAGCGCAAGCGCAGCGACTAATACTCCAGCGAGTCGATGATCGACAATTACCGATGACTCTTTCGTCAAAGTTTGTGAGGCTACTAACGCACTTAGCAAAACAACGGGGATGAGCGCATTAATTCTCTGTAATCTCGGATTGCTTAGGAAACTTTCCGGAAGTGAATAACCAAGAAGTTTTAGTAGGAAGCAGAGCGCGCTAGCCCCGATCACCGCAGCCCAAAGTTGGCTCACTTACTTCTCCATCCAAGAAAGATTGCAATAAGCACAGTTGCGATTATGGGAAAGCCCGCGCCGACAACGGGGGTAAGCGAAAGCGATAGAACTACGGCGAGTAGCGCAGCGAAGCGCGTCTTACGATCAATTAGCCGTGGCCAAACTAGACCTAAGAAGGCTGCCGGAACAGCAGCGTCGAGCCCCCAACTTGAGGGATTACCAATCGAATCGGCGCTTAGCGCACCAATGAGTGTGAATAAGTTCCAAAAAACGAAAACTCCAATACCTGTTGCAAAGAATCCATAACGCATCGCACTCTCGCCCCGATTCTCTTGGGAGATTGCAACGCCGGTTGATTCATCAATAGTTATCTGAGCGCCGAGAATTCGCCTGAAGCCACGTAGTTTTAGGATTGGAGCCATCCGTAATCCGTATAGCCCATTTCGAATTCCAAGTAGCGCTCCAGTTGCAACCGCACTAATCGCTGTTCCGCCTCCGGCCATCACTCCCACGACTGCGAACTGTGATGCGCCGGAGAAAAGTAGAAGTGATAAAGCGCAAGCTTGTAGAACTGAGAAACCGCCGGCGACAGCCGCTGCCCCGAAAGCTGCGCCATAAGTACCAACCGGGATCGCTACGCTAAGTGAGTCTCGTAACACAGCGCGGCGCGGAAATGACACGCAACTATTTTGCCTTATCAATGGCCCCCTCCTAACCGCCTCAAAGATAGGGTCACGCTCGTGAGTGAGACTGGGGCACATCCGGAAATCGTCTTTCGCGACGATGTCACTGTTGAGTTAGTTAAATCAAGTGCAAATGATGCCGATGTTATTTGGGCAGCTCGGGTTTCTACTGCGGGAGAACAATCGCGGGATGAAATTGATTCAGATCCGACTCGTTCAGCTGGGCTCATTAATTACCTAGCACGTGAACGACATGGCTCGCCCTTTGAACATACTTCGATGACATTCTTCGTGAGCGCTCCGATATTTGTTTTTCGCGAGTTCATGCGCCATCGCATCGCTTCATATAACGAAGAGAGCGGTAGATATCGAGAACTTAAGCCAGTTTTTTACATTCCAAGCAGAGAGCGGAAGTTAGTTCAAACCGGCAAGACAGGACACTATGTCTTTGTTGATGGGACAGCGGAGCAGTTCGACACGACCGTATCTGCTATGAAAGAGACTTACATCTTGGCTTATCAAAACTATAAGAAGATGCTTGATGCAGGTGTGGCTCGAGAAGTAGCGCGCGCGGTGTTGCCAGTTGCGCTTTACTCATCGATGTATGTGACTATGAATGCAAGAGCGCTAATGAACTTCCTATCACTTCGCACTAGTCGCGAGGGTTCACATTTTCCAAGCTACCCACAGCGCGAGATAGAAATGGTCGCAGAAAAGATGGAAGAGCACTTCGCCCGCCTAATGCCAATTACCTACGGAGCATTTGAGAAGTCAGGACGTGTAGCGCCGTAGTAGCCTTGGCGCATGTCAATCCCAACTCCCTTTGGCCGACTGTTAACGGCCATGATCACTCCCTTCAAGGATGACTTAAGTATTGATTGGGCTGGAGTTGAAAAGTTAGCGGCGCACCTTGCAAGTACGGGACACGATGGCATTGTTGTTAATGGCACAACCGGAGAAGCTCCTACAACAAGTGATGACGAAAAAGTTGAGATTATTAAGGTAGTTAAAAAAGCTACTGGCGGAAAATTAAAGATTGTTGCAGGTGCGGGCAACAATGAAACTTCTCACTCAATCGAGCAAGCAGAGATGGCAGCCGCCGCGGGTGCCGATGGTTTGCTAGTAGTGACTCCTTATTACAACAAGCCTCCACAAGCTGGAATCGAAGCACACTTTCGCGCCATCGCCGATAGCACCGAACTTCCAGTAATGATGTATGACATCCCTGGTCGAACTGGGATGGCTATCGAGCCTGACACGATTTGCCGCCTCGCCGAACATAAGAAAATTGTGGCTCTAAAGGATGCCAAAGGAGATGTTGCCTCAACTTCTTGGGTTATTAAGCGCTCTGGAATTCCAGTGTATTCGGGTGATGACATCTTGAATTTGCCACTTCTCTCAGTTGGCGCAGTTGGATTTGTCTCGGTCTGTGGCCACACAGTAGGCGGGCGACTTCGAGAGTTATTAGATAGTTGGATTGCCGGTGATACGAGACGCGCACTTGCAATTCATCAAGAATTACTGCCGGTTTACACCGGAACTTTCCGAACTCAAGGTGCGATTCTTACAAAAGCTGCGATGAAATTAATGGGATTACCCGGTGGGCGAGTCCGCCTTCCGTTAGTCGATGCAACCGAAGCGCAAATTTCGCAACTTCGCGAGGATCTTAAACAAGGTGGAGTGAAACTCAACTAATGAACCATCCGCATCCCGAACTCGGGTTGCCTCCAAGACTTCCTGCAAAAACTCTTCGCATAGTCGCACTTGGCGGACTTGCCGAGGTGGGCCGAAATATGACGGTCTTCGAATACGACGGCGAGCTACTTGTAGTTGATTGTGGTGTTTTATTTCCGGAAGAGAACCAACCAGGCGTAGATCTCATCCTGCCGGACTTTTCTTATATTAGAAATCGTCTCCGCGACATTAAAGCAGTCTTTCTAACCCATGGTCATGAAGACCATATCAGCGCACTTGGTTATCTCTTGCGCGAGCGCGAGGATATTCCAGTTATTGGTTCGCAACTCACCCTTGCGTTTTCCAAAGGTAAGTTAAGAGAACATCGCATCTCGCCAATCACAATTGAAGTTCGCGAAGGACAGACTCGCAAAGTCGGAAATTTCGAACTCGAATTCGTCGCGGTTAATCACTCGATTCCCGACGCGCTCGCCGTCGTCATCCGAACCCCTGCTGGTGTGGTCTTACATACTGGCGACTTCAAAATGGATCAGCTACCACTAGATGGCCGGACGACTGATTTGGCTCGTTTTGCGCAGTTAGGTAGTGCTGGGGTCGATCTTTTTATGGTGGATTCAACAAATGCTGATATTCCGGGCTATACAACATCCGAACGGGAGATCATGCCGGTTTTAGATCGGGTAATAGCAAGTGCGAAGCGACGTGTAATTGTTGCATCTTTTGCCTCCCATGTTCATCGCGTCCAACAAGTAATTGATTTGGCTTTCACTCATAATAAAAAGGTCTCCTTCATCGGCAGAAGCATGGTTAGAAACATGACATTAGCTGCCGAGCTTGGATATCTACACATTCCACCAAACACCCTCATTAATGAAGATGAAATTGATGACTATGGTGATGATGTTGTTCTGATTTCTACGGGTTCACAAGGTGAACCACTTGCTGCACTTTCACGAATGGCTAATGGTGATCACCGGATAAAAGTGGGCCCAGGAGATACCGTGATCTTCGCATCTTCACTAATCCCAGGAAATGAGAATTCGGTCTATCGAGTCATAAATGAATTGACCCGCTTTGGCGCTCGGGTAGTACACAAAGGAAATGCCCTAGTGCATGTATCCGGCCATGCTGCTGCCGGTGAATTGCTTTATTGCTACAACATCGTTAAGCCGAAGAATGTCATGCCCGTTCACGGTGAATGGCGACATATGAAGGCAAATGCTGAGCTAGCAATATCAACTGGTGTGCGACGCGAAAATGTTGTGATTGCTGAAAACGGCGTAGTAGTAGATCTAGCTAATGGGAAAGCGGAAATTGTCGGCGCAGTACCGTGTGGATTTGTCTATGTGGATGGCATGAGTATCGGGGATATCACCGAAGACTCTTTGAAAGATCGACGCATACTTGGGGAGGAAGGATTCATTTCAGTAATTGTTGTGATTGATTCCCAAACTGGAAAGATTGTTGCTGGTCCAGATATCCATGCGCGCGGATTTGCCGAAGATCTTGAGTTATTTGATGAAGTTAAAGTCCGAATAGAACAAGCGCTTGCTGGTGCGGTTGCAGCAGGAACAAATGGAACTCACCAACTTTCCCAAGTTGTTCGAAGAACTGTGGGAAGTTGGGTTGGTGGCGAACATCGTCGCCGCCCGATGATTGTTCCGGTCGTTATAGAAGTTTGACAGCGCGCCTCACGCGTTAGATTTTTCAATTGCCATAAGATTTTTCGATATGGCCAAGAAAAGTAAGAAGAAAGTTGCCGGCGGATTCCTCGCCGGACTCTCACGCGCACTCGCCACCATTTGGCGTGGAATTGCGAAGGCCTTGGGCGGTGCGATTCGAGCGATTACCAAAGGGGCAAAAGATCTAGATCCAGAACATCAACGCGATGGAATCGGTTTCTTACTTCTCATTGTCGGACTCATTGCCGCGGCCGCATCATGGTGGCGACTAGATAATTGGTTTGGCGATGCCGCATATTCATTCTTCTACGGCGCGGTCGGCCGAGTTGCAGTCGTTATACCTATTCTCTTTGGTTTCTTTGCCTTCCGCCTCTTTCGCGCTCCGCAAGATAAAGCGGCAAATGGCCGAGTACTGATTGGTTCAGTCCTCTTACTTATTAGCGTTACCGGCTTAATCCATATCATCAACCCCACCTCAATAAATACCGGGGCAACCGCAATGCGTGAAGGCGGAGGTTGGATTGGTTACGGAATTTCAACCCTTTTGGTTGGATTAGTTACCGATGTAATTGCTATCCCAATTCTTGCGCTCATTTTTCTATTTAGTTTGTTAGTTATAACCGCGACGCCGCTCTCAACCGTATTTGCTTTTATATCTGGTCTTTTCAGCGGAGCAAAAGAGAAAGTTAGTGATGCGATAGATGAACGACGGGAACGGAAGATCGAAGAATTTGAGATATCCGAAACGCCGCCATTTGAAACGCCACTAGTTGCACAGCTTCCAGAACCGGAAGAAGAGATTGATGAAGAGAGTTTCGATGAAGAGTTCACAGTTGAGATTCCAAAGGAAAAGGTAAGCGAACCAGCAAAACCAGAGCGCCCAGTTCAACTCATTTTGCAGCCGATGGACTCTTACCTTCTTCCGGCCATGGAAATTCTTCGAGCAGGGCCCGCTTCAAAGGGCAAGAGCAAGGCCAATGATTCAGTCGTCCAGGCCCTAACAGAGCTATTTGGCGAATTCGAAATTGATTGCGAAGTAACAGGCTTTATGCGTG
>RGYL01000041.1 GCA_010032085.1 Actinomycetota bacterium | reverse complement strand
TCGCTATCTGCAATCTTTATCGTCTCAAGTGCAACTAGGCTAGCACCGAGTGAGGCGAGTGATGCAGTCAATTCAAATTCACTCGCGAGGCTATGACTCTTCTTTTCACTCTCAATATTGCCAAGAAGTGAATTGAAGGAGGGCAATCCCCGTTCAATCTCCCCGATTGAAAGGCAGTTATAACAAGCGCCATTTCCAGGTATTACGTATGGTCCAATTCTTAATTCACCAGAATTCTCATAGTCAATGAAGAGTTGTGGGATTTTAAGAGTTAGCCAAATCTGCATAACCTCAGGTGCTGGTGAACCAATAGAAATAATTAAATCAGGCTTACCTCCATACCCAAGAAATTCTGGATAAAGAGAAACCTCTTCTTTCAAAGCGATTAATTTTCTAGTTGCGTCAAAGCCGGAATCGCTCCTTCTTAGAAATCCACCACAGAGATCCAGCAGTTTGATTTCGAATCTTGTCGCGATAACGCAGTTATCAAATCCGGAAGCTATTAGGTTTGAAAGCAACGGAAAGAGAATTCTCCCTGTTCCATATATCTCGATGAAGAAATCTCGTCGCGCAAGAACGCGTGCTACGCCTCCGTCGGTTACACCTTCTGCACTACTGACTCCGCGGGCTTCAATTTCAAAGCGCGCCAGGAAACTCTCCTCAGCGACACTTCGCATTGAGAGAGAGCCAATGTCATCACTTCGATTATCGCGATATTGATAATTAAGTTCAGTTGATTGGGAATCAATCAGGTTAAGTCCCTTAAGGGCAGCAATTAGTACAGCATGGCGTTCTGGCTCCAATTTTCCGGTTTTTAATAAAGCGAGAGCGGGCTCAATCGCGAAATCACCGAAAAAGTCCGGCAAAAGATAATTTTTAAATCTCGTTCCGATAAAGAGTTGGCGATTTAAGTCGCTACGCCAAAACTTAACCCCAGACTTTAGGCGTGGATTTATTGTGCGAGTTCTGTTTTTCAAGCGCGCTCCTTAGACCTAAAAGGAGGGAGATTCTTAACCTTCACCGCGCCAGATTGAGCTACGCCAACTTTCGGCTGTGGGTATATGCGCGCTACGTAACTGTCTGGTTAAACTGAAAGAGGCGGGACGCCGTAGCGCTCCGCCTCTCTTACTACTGAGGGTTTTTTAGGCTTTGCCCAAGATGCGATTGACCGTGGTGTTGCATACAGGGCACTTGCCCTTAGCCATACGACGACCAGAGTCCGAGACGTTCACCGTTCCTTCGAACTGGCGCTTCTCCTTGCACTTAACGCAATAAGCCTCACCCTTATATGTCTCAGCCATTCTTTCCTCCGATCCTCACAGGTTCTTCTGCCTGCGAATACGCTCAACCATACCCCCGGGCCGCGCTCAAACCCTCGCAATTCGCGCTCGTTGAGCGCGTTTCCTCTCCTTTATTCGGCAAAATTCCGCCAAAACGGGCAATCCAAGGAGAAATCAAGGCCAATTAGGAGAAATCAAGGGCAAAGCAGGAGAGAGGAGCGGATTAAGCCAAGTGAGTTGGCACTAACCCCGGGCGCCCGCCTCGTAGCCCTCAAGGAAGGCGCTGGCAAGGTCAGAGCGTTCATAACGCGCGAGCAAGTTCTCAAAGCCATCACCGTGATCGGGAATCTCAAGATGAATCAATTCATGAACGAGTAGATAGTCCACAACATAATCAGGGGCGCCATTTAATCGATCTGAGATTCGAATTGTCCGATCTTGGGTGGTGCAGGAACCCCAACGCTCGCTCATTGAGCGCCAGACCACGCTCACGGGCGAGACTTTAAATTCAGGTAGGTATTTTTCAAGCAGCTCGAGGGCTCTTTCAAATAACTCTTTATCGCTCATCTTCTCGCGAGCCTCGCGGGAGAGAATCTTCTCCACCATCTCTGGTATGACCTCTTGAATTTTGGAATTCGATAACCGAGCGGGAACTTGGATAACAATCGCACCATGTTCGCGATACGCACTTATTGATCGTCGCCGCCGCGAACTTTTTATCACGCGTACTTCAGCCCCGCCGGCAATCTCGGTTGGCGGAATTCTTACTTCACTCGTGGATTTAGAGGCTTGGGCGCGCATATTCGGGAGAGTAGCCTCGAAGAACTCATCCTGAATGAAGTTATCCACACGTCCCCCTAACGCAGATATCCGCTAATGCACATATCCACTAACCCAGATATCCATTGGCGCATCGGCCTGATGTTGCTCGTTAATTGTTGGAATTCCAAGGTGGCGCGCCACTGTTAACAAAACTCTCTAGTCAAAGGTGAGTCTTTTACGAGGTTTTCGGAGGTGAGGGGAGTTGCTTAGTTGCGCATTGATGTCGTACTTTGCGCCAACGAAGTCCTCGGATAACCGTTTCGTATCTGCAAGGGGAAGGCAGATAAGAAATTGTGCGCCCGGGGACTTCGCCTTTAGAGAGTTGCTCGCCTCTCGGCAATAGAAATGCTTCATCCCAAATTTCATCTCTCGTCTTAACATCCCGCAATTCCACAACTTTCTCCCAGAATGCGCTCGCCTCGCGGGTTCTACGTGGTGAAACTTCAAGTCCCACAAGAGAGGCAAAGAGTTCTTGAGTTGGCGATTTAGTAGCGCGCCGGCGCTGTTGGGTTTCGCGTAATTTAATTAATGAAGGAAGTCGATCTTTTGCAGCTTGGGTTACAACTGCATCAATCCAGCCATCAATTAGCGCAAGTAAGGTCTCGAGATTTTCAAGTGCGCTCTTTTGTGCAGGCGTCTCTTCCGGCGTGAAGAGTCCACCCGATAGAGCAAGGGTTAATGATTCGGGATTTGCTGGATCTAGTTGCCCTGAGTTCATCGCTTCCTGCGCTTGTTCGGTTATCGCAGTGATATCAACGCGGATTCCCTTTCCGTAAGTTGCAATCGCGGTGCGAATGTAATCGCGCAACCAAGGCGCGCTGGCAAATAGACGAGCTGCTGCAATTTCGCGCAACGATAGATAAATCCGAACTTCATGTTCTTCAATATCAAGTCCATGCCCCCAAATCTTCGCGTTCTGTGGGATCAAGCCGGGGCGGATCTCCTTGGAAAGTGGCAGCGCAACATCATTTGCGCCAGTAACAGTTGTTGAGAGATTTCCAATTGTTTGACCTAGTTGGCTACTAATTAGCGAACTCATAAATGTTCCCATAATGGAGGCAAGTACGGGTTGTGGGATTTGCATTCCCGGTAATCCAGCGCCAAATCCTGGGATATTAAATCCTTCAATTGAATTCTCTCCGAAATTTTCCCGGAGCATTGAAGACATTGCATCGCTCATTCCTTCGACTAGCGGCCTTGCAATTTCCTCCCAACCAGCAAGTGTTGAATCAATCCAATCTCGACGACTTAGCGCACAGGTATCAGGAATAGGAAGTGGTGGAAAAACGGTGGCTTCGTTTAACCATAAGTCAGCGATATTTAAAGCCTCTTGGGCGGCAGTGAGGTCTGCGATTGAGACGGGTTGCTCGCCATGAGCCGAAAGGAATTTCCGGGAGATATCGCGGATCATTTCTTTTGAGAGGGAAGCGGGAGATTTCTGTCCGGAAAGTGAGGCCATTAATCCTTGAAGATTTAATCCCATCTTTGAGAATTGCTGAAAAATATCTCCGAAATTGCCGAATGGATTGTTGTTGGGATTATTGCTGGGGTTATTGTTTTCCGGGTCGTTTGGATCACCCGGTGGCGTAAATCCAAAACCAGCCATCTCTCAAACCTTTCGAAGTGTTGCTGATGCTTCTAGTCGCTCCAACCAAAGAGCATCGCGAAATCTTCCCGGAAAGAGCGCCGCGGGGCTAACTCTTCTAGGCTAAGGAGCGTGAACAGCTCCTCGGCCCCGGTCTCAGCTCTCGTTTGGTGGATTATCCCAATCGTCGCACTAATTGGTGGCCTTGCATATGCCTATTGGGTCACACGACTGAAATCCAAATACGACCGCAATACTGAACGCTCAGTGGGAAGATTCCGAAAATTCCAAGAATCCTTTAGGCGTAATAATCCAGATGTTTAATTCGATATCACCACTTCGCTACCGCTGGTCTTTCCCCGCCAAGTTCTTCTTCTTTCTGCTCACGATTGCAACGCTGGTAGCGCCGATTCCATATGTCTTTTTCAAACCGGGAGTTCCAGATAATGTCTCTGGAAAACTAATTGAAATTAATGATGCGCCTTCCTACAAGCCAAATGGAAAGCTCTACATAACTTCAATTCTGGTTACCAACCCAAACTCGCCGGTATTTGGCGCAGAGACCATTTATAACTGGGCAATCGGTCCACATGTCGTGCTACCACGAGAATCGATCTATCCCCCCGTTATAAAAGGAAAAACGGTGGAGCGAGATTCGCGCGCTGAAATGGCGAGCTCGAAAGTTACGGCAACTGCTGCTGCTCTTAACTATCTTGGATACAAGATCGAGGAGATTTATTTCATCAGCGATATTCGTGACTATTCCGAAGGAAAGAATTTTTTCGAACGGGGAGATCGGGTTCTTCGAGTGAATGGCACTTTGATTACCTCATTCGAAGCGATTCGAAATTCCTACAAAGAATTAAAGGTCGGAGATTTAGTTGAAGTTGAGATTGAGCGATCGGTTAATGGCGAAACCAAAATTATTAAAGAGCAAGTTCGCTTAGTAGCAAGCCAAGAGCCTGGGGCCGAGCCCAATAAGCCAGCTATTGGCATTTTGGTAGGAACAACAGCAAAGTTCCCGATAGATATTGATTTCAATATTCGAGGCGTTGGTGGACCGAGCGCGGGCCTCATCTTTGCCGTAGGCGTGATTGAGAAGTTGACTCCTGAGGATTTGCTCAGAGGTCGCAGTATTGCCGGGACCGGAACAATTAATCCGGCCGGTGATGTTGGGGGAATTGGTGGTATCGAGGAGAAGATGATCGGCGCTTCTCGAAAAGGAGCAACGATTTTCTTAGCCCCAAGAGCTAACTGCCCCGACATAAAGCATGTACCAAAGGGCTTAAAAGTAATCCCGGTCTCAACTTTGCAGGAAGCTTTGGCAGCTTTGAGAGCGCCCGATGACTTCAGATTTCCTACCTGCTAAACCTTGGCTAATCTCGCCCCATGGCATTTGGAGATAACCCAGACAATCCCTTCCGTAATTTAAATTTCCCAAGGCGCAATCCGGGGGAGCGGCGACGCATTGGCGCGCTCCCGCTAACAATCGCAGTCCTTACGGTGCTAGCGGTTGTTCTCGTCTCCTTGAGTGGTTTCTATGTCGACTATCTCTGGTTCCGCTCTGTTGAGTACAGCGATGTCTGGACGAAATTACTAACTACTCGCGCAGCTCTCTTCGCAATTTTTGGATTACTCACTTCATTGCTCATCGTTACCAACATACTTATCGCTTACAAGAAGCGACCAATCTATGTTCCATTAACTGTTGAAGCAGATAATCTAGAGAGATATCGCGCTCAAATCGAACCAATCAAGCGCGCTGCAATTATCGGAATCTCACTCGCTATCTTTTATTTTGCAGGCAATGCCGGCTCTCGTTTCTGGGAAGGCTGGATGCTCTATCGCAATGCCACGCCATTTGGAGTAAACGATCCGCAATTCGGCCGCGACGCATCTTTCTTCATGTTTACCTTGCCGTTTTGGCAATCACTTGTTGGTTGGGGAATATCAACTCTAATTCTCGCGACTATCGCCTCGGCGGTAGTGCACTACATCTATGGTGGCATTCGCCCGCAAGTTCGCGAAGATCGCACCACTGTGACGGCGCGCGTACAGATTTCAATTCTCTTGGGTCTAATTGTTGCGCTAAAGGCAGTTGCCTATTGGTTGGATCGTTTTGCACTCGCAACTTCTGATGAAGGAATCATCACCGGTTTAACCTTCACGGATGTAAATGCTGTTCTTCCAGCCAAATCAATCCTCACCGGAATAGCAGCGATCTGTGCTCTGCTCTTCTTCGCAAATATTTTCCGCCGCTCTTGGGTTTTGCCCGCTGCCGGAACGGCTCTACTTGGTCTCTCTTCATTCTTAGTCGCCGGTGTTTATCCAGCTTTGATTCAACAATTCCAAGTGAAGCCAACTGAATCATCAAAAGAAGCACCGTTTATTCAGCGCAACATCGAAGCGACAAGGCTCGCATATGGTTTAGATAAAGTGGAAGTCCGCGATTATCAAGCGACTCTAAATACCAGCGCAGGCCAGTTAGCCGATGATCAAGCAACCATTTCAAATATCCGATTGATGGATCCAAATGTGCTCTCCTCAACTTTCCGCCAACTCCAACAGATTCGCCCTTATTACGCATTTAATGAGTCCCTCGACATTGATAGATACAGGGCGAGCTCGGCGAGTATCAGCCCCGTATTTACTTTGGCGAAAACAATCCCGAGTATTCAATTGTCGGGGGACTTAAAGGAAGCGAACCAGTCGAATTCGACTACCCAGATGATGCTTCGCCAAATGGCCAGAAGAATTACACCTACACTGGAAAAGGCGGAGTCCCGATGGGCTCACTCTTCTCCAGACTTCTCTTTGCTATCCACTACCAAGAGCAGCGAATACTCCTTACTGATTTAATAAATGATCAATCAAAGGTGATTTTCAATCGCGTTCCGCGCGAGCGGGTAGCGAAAGTTGCCCCTTGGTTAAAGATTGATGGCGATCCATATCCCGCAATTGTTGATAACAAAATTGTCTGGATGATTGATGGTTATACGCACTTACCGCAGTTCCAAATTCAACTATCAATTACATCCGCAATTCAGTTAAGGCAACTGTTGATGCCTACGATGGAACTGTCACGTTATACGCATGGGATGAGAATGATCCAGTCTTGAAGACGTGGATGAAGGCATTCCCGGGCGTTGTTAAGCCAAAGTCAGAGATGAGTGAGGCGCTAATTTCTCATGTCCGTTATCCAGAAGATATTTTCCGAGTACAGCGCGATGTGCTCTCGCTCTATCACGTGAAAAATGCAAATGCTTTCTACGGTGGACAAGATTTCTGGCGCGTACCTCGCGATCCATCAACACTCGGTGCAAATGCG
>RGYL01000005.1 GCA_010032085.1 Actinomycetota bacterium | reverse complement strand
GTCGAGCATCCGGAGTAATCGGTGATGGAAGTTGGGTGCGTCCCATCAGATATTCATCGACTGCAGCTGCTGCGCTTCTTCCTTCCGCGATAGCCCAGACAATCAGCGATTGGCCACGTCCAGCATCGCCACAAACAAATACTTTTTCAATATTTGTAGCAAATGTGCCATCCCGATCAATATTGCCCCGCGCATCTAATTTCAATTCAAGATCTTTCACTAATTTATTCTGTTCCGGGCCAACAAATCCCATGGCTAGTAGAACCATGTCAGCAGGGATTACTTTCTCAGAACCCGCAATAGATTCGAATTTGCCATTCTCAAATTTAGTCTCAATAACCTTCAATCCCGTTAAGTTTCCACTTTTATCGGTCATAAATTCTTGAGTGGCGATTGAGTACATCCGCTCCCCCGCCTCTTCGTGCGCGCTACTTACCCGATAGATCATCGGATAAGTTGGCCAAGGTTGAGTTGCAGGACGCTCTTCTGTTGGACGCGGCATAATCTCAATTTGAGTAATGCTCGCAGCGCCTTGTCGGATAGCAGTACCAAGACAATCTGCTCCGGTATCGCCGCCACCCAAAATAATTACATGCTTTCCTTTAGCACTGATCTTCGGTTCTTCAGATAGCTCTCCAAGTGCTTGCTTATTCCCCCAAGGCAAATACTCCATCGCTTGATAAATACCGCGCGCTTCCCTTCCCGGGATATTTAGTTCACGCGCAATCGTCGAACCGAGAGCAAGGACAACTGCGTCATAGCGCATCTTCAATTCGTGAGCAGTCAGATCAACCCCGACATTTACCCCGGCTCGAAAACGAGTTCCTTCGCGTTGCATCTGGTTTAACCTTCGATCCAAAATTGATTTCTCCATTTTGAATTCTGGAATTCCATATCGAAGTAGTCCGCCGATCTTGTCGGCCCGCTCGTAAACCACCACGGTATGGCCGGCGCGTGTTAGTTGCTGCGCTGCCGCTAAGCCAGCAGGGCCTGATCCAATTACGGCGACAGTCTTTCCAGTGATGCGATCGGGTTGAAGCGGCTTCACATTTCCGGCTTGGAAAGCCTCTTCGATAGTGCGCAACTCAATCTGCTTAATTGTGACAGGGTTCTGATTTATACCCAAGACACAGGCAGTCTCGCAGGGAGCTGGACAGAGTCTTCCGGTGAATTCCGGGAAGTTATTGGTCGCATGAAGTCGATCAATTGCATCTACTTTTTCGTTTCGCCAAATTAAATCATTCCACTCAGGAATCAAATTTCCTAGCGGACAACCTTGGTGACAGAACGGAATTCCACAATCCATACAACGTCCAGCTTGTCTTTGGAGTGAGGAGAATTCTTGGTTCTCGTAAACCTCTCGCCAATCTCGGATTCGAACATCCACGGGACGACGCTTAGGTGTCTCGCGATCAAACTTAAGGAAGCCTTTGGGATCAGCCATTTAGTACCTCCATGATTGCTTGTTCAACTTGCTTGCCAGATTTCTCCGCGTTAGCAATCACGTTAAGAACGCGGGCGTAGTCGCGTGGCATGACTCGAGTAAATCGTGTTGTGGAATGATCCCAATTCTTTAATAATCCCGCAGCAACTTTAGAACTGGTCTCAGCATGGAACTTGGAGATAATTTCATTTAGTTTTCTCTTATCTTCATCAGTTAATGGTTGAAGATCAACCATCTCAGTATTTACTAATTTGGGATCAAGATCTAACAAGTAAGCGACACCGCCCGACATGCCAGCAGCAAAATTTCTACCAGTCTTACCGAGCACAACTACGGTTCCGCCAGTCATGTACTCACAGCCATGATCCCCGGTTCCTTCAACGACTGCGACTGCACCAGAATTTCGCACGCAGAAACGCTCCCCCACCACTCCACTGACAAAAATTTCGCCACCGGTTGCGCCATAACCGACCACATTTCCGGCAATTACATTCTTATCTGAGTCGAATTTGGCCTTCTCATCCGGCCTAACAATGACGCGTCCGCCGGAAATACCTTTACCTAAATGGTCATTTGTATCGCCGTAGAGTCGAATCGTTAATCCCTTTGGAATGAAGGCGCCTAGTGATTGACCGGCTGATCCATGCAGAGTTACTTCAATCGTGTCTTCGGGCAGACCCAAACCACCATAGCGGCGTGAGATTTCCGAGCCCAAAATTGTTCCTACAGTTCTGTTTCGATTTCGAATCGGAAGTGAAATCGAAATATGTTCGCCATTTACAAGAGCGGGCGCAGCCAACTTTAGAAGCTCATTATCAAGTGCTCCCGCCAATCCGTGATCCTGCTCAACTGATTTCTTGCGGGCAGGATATTTAGTTCCATCTGGGTATTTGAGAATTGGCTCCAGGTTTAGACCAGAAGCCTTCCAATGTTCAACCGCTTTTCTCGTATCGAGAATCTCAACTTGTCCAATTGCTTCATCTAGAGTTCGAAAACCTAGCGTTGCTAGCCACTCTCGCACCTCTTCAGCAATGTATTCAAAGAATGTTTCCACAAATTCGGGCTTACCGGAGAAGCGTTTTCTAAGTTCTGGGTTTTGCGTTGCAACTCCGACTGGGCAAGTGTCTAGATGACAGACTCGCATCATTACGCATCCTGAAACGACCAGTGGCGCAGTAGCAAAACCATATTCTTCAGCGCCAAGTAATGCCGCGATGATTACATCTCGACCTGTTTTCATCTGGCCATCAGTTTGAACAGTTATGCGATCTCGCAATCCATTTAGAATCAAAGTTTGTTGCGTTTCTGCCAGACCCAACTCCCACGGGGCGCCAGCGTGCTTTAACGACGTGAGAGGTGAAGCGCCAGTACCACCATCGTGTCCGGAGATGAGAACCACATCGGCGTGCGCTTTGGAAACACCAGCTGCAACAGTTCCCACACCTACTTGTGCCACAAGCTTTACATGTATACGGGCATCTCGGTTAGAGTTTTTTAGATCATGGATTAGTTGCGCTAAATCCTCGATGGAATAAATATCATGATGCGGAGGTGGTGAGATCAACCCAACGCCCGGAGTGGAGTGGCGCGTCTTGGCAATCCACGGATAAACCTTATTTCCCGGAAGTTGTCCACCTTCGCCGGGCTTTGCTCCCTGGGCCATCTTTATTTGGAGATCGTCAGCATTTACGAGGTATTCGCTAGTTACACCGAAGCGTCCAGATGCAACTTGCTTTATGGCGGAGCGTTTTGAATCGCCATTTGCTAGTGGTTTAAATCGCTCGGGATCTTCGCCGCCTTCGCCGGTATTTGATTTTGCTCCAAGACGATTCATAGCAATAGCAAGAGTTTCATGGGCTTCACCGGAAATCGAACCGTAAGACATAGCGCCAGTTGAGAAACGTTTAACGATTGATGAGATTGGTTCTACCTCTTCAATGGGGACAGGTGGACGAACTCCTTCTTTAAAGGTAAAAAGTCCGCGTAACGTCATAAGCGCTTCTGCTTGCTGATCAATGCGTGTGGTGTAGCGCTTGAATATGTCATAACGCTTCGAACGAGTCGCATGTTGTAGAGCAAAAACAGTTTCTGGATCAAAGAGATGAGGTTCGCCCTCTCTTCGCCATTGGTATTCACCACCAATCGGTAGTCGCTTTGTATTGGGAATCTCACCGCCAGGTGGGTAAGCGATGTGGTGACGTTTTATGGTCTCTTCCGCAATCACATCAATTCCCACTCCACCAAGTCTTGAAGTCGTACCAACAAAATATTCATCAATTAATTCTTGGGATAGGCCAAGAGCTTCAAAGACTTGGGCCCCGGTATAGGAGGCGATAGTCGAAATTCCCATTTTCGACATAACTTTTAAGACGCCCTTGCCAAGTGCTTTGATTAAGTTGTAGACCGCCTTCTCGGCAGTGACACTTGTGATTACTCCATGCAGGACAAGATCTTCGGCTGACTCCATTGCGAGATAAGGATTTACTGCTGCAGCGCCATAACCAATTAGTAGCGCTACATGGTGAACTTCACGAACTTCGCCAGTCTCTACAACGAGACCCACTTTGGTTCGAGTTTTTTCACGAATCAAGTGATGGTGAACTGCCGCAGTAAGTAGCAGAGAAGGTATTGGCGCATTTTCGCCATCGCCATCACGATCAGAGAGAACAATTATCCGAGCGCCATTCTTGATTGCCTCAGAGACTTCTGCACGAATCTCCTCAATTCTTGCCTTCAAGCCCTCCCCGCCATCTGCAATCGGAAAGAGACCTCTAACTACATGAGCCGAGAAACCAGGATTATTTCCATCAGCGTTGACATGGATAATCTTCGCTAACTGATCGTTATCTAGAACGGGAAACTCCAGGGAAATCTGCCGGCAAGAAGCGGGACCGGGATCTAGCAAATTATGTTCTGGGCCGATTGAACCGCCGAGTGAAGTTACAAGTTCTTCACGAATTGCATCCAAGGGTGGATTTGTTACTTGAGCAAAGAGTTGTGAGAAGTAATCAAATAACAATCTGGGCTTCTCCGAGAGAACTGCGACCGGCGTATCAGTTCCCATAGAACCAATGGGTTCGGCTCCTGATTGCGCCATCGGGGTGATAATCACTCGTAATTCTTCTTCGGTGTAACCAAATGCGCGCTGTCTACGTAAAACCGAGGAGTGGGGATAAAAAATATGCTCACGCGCCGGAATATCTTTTAATCTCACCATTCCTGCGTGAAGCCACTCGCCATAAGGGGCAGCAGTTGCTAGTCCATCCTTGATTTCATCATCTTCGATAACACGGCCTTGATTTAAGTCAACTAAGAACATCTTTCCGGGTTGCAATCTTCCTTTGCGCAGAACTCGCTCTTGTGGAATATCGAGAACTCCCACTTCACTTGCTAGTACAACTAATCCATCTTCTGTGATCCAGAACCGGCTTGGACGCAACCCATTTCGATCCAAAACTGCTCCGATGAGATTGCCATCTGTGAAAGTGATGCATGCAGGGCCATCCCATGGCTCCATTAATGAGGCATGGAAGCGATAAAAGTCTTTGCGATGCTCCGACATAGTTTCATGGTTCTCCCACGCTTCCGGAATCATCATAAGAATTGCGTGAGGCAAAGTGCGGCCACCAAGGTACAGGAGCTCTAGAACCTCATCGAAGGAAGCCGAGTCGCTGCCATTTGGATCAACAATCGGAAATAAGCGTTTCAAATCGCCCGGAATCAAATCACTCTCGAGAAGCGCTTCGCGCGCAGCCATCCAATTGCGATTGCCCTTTACGGTATTGATTTCACCGTTATGTGCGATGAAGCGATAAGGATGAGCAAGTGGCCAAGAAGGGAATGTATTGGTTGAGAACCTTGAGTGGACCAGCGCAAATCTTGAGGTGAGTTTCGCTTCTCTTAAGTCAGGAAAGAATTCTGATAATTGATGGGTGGTGAGCATGCCTTTATAGACGATTGTTTGCGAAGATAGTGAGGAGAAATAAATCTGTAATTCATGCTCGGCGCGTTTGCGGAAACAGAATGCTTTCCTATCTAGTTGAATTCCACTCTCATTTTCACTACCGGCAAGAAAAACTTGCTGAAAATTTGGCATTACTGAAAGCGCGGTAGCTCCAAGGCTCGCCGAATTAATTGGAACTTCGCGCCAGCCAAGGATTTGTAGACCCTCTTCCTTAGCTAAAATCTCAAGTCGATTTAATTCTCGAAATTCCTTCGGTATAAAGGCGATACCAACTGCATACTTGCCCACTTCAGGGAGTTGGAAGTTCAGAGTACTTCGAAAAAATTCATCGGGAATTCCGATCATGATTCCGGCGCCATCCCCGCTATTTACTTCTGCACCGGAAGCACCTCGATGATCTAGATTTCGCAGCGCCTCAAGACCCTGCTCAACAATTTCGTGAGTGGCGTTCTTATTTAAGGTGGCAACCATGGCAACGCCACAGGCATCATGCTCAAAAGCGGGGTCATAAAGACCAGTCCGCTCTGGCAGAGCGCTAAAGAGGTTTGCCTTTGCCACCAGTGTTGATCTCTTTTCAACATATTGCCGTTAAATCATTAATCGATTTAGCGGAGCGAATTTGTTGGGACGGCGGTGGCCCGTAGGAAGGGAAAATCTACCAAAGAATCTAAATGCCGGATATGTGAGCGATCTGTCCTACGCCTGCAGTTATTGCCATTCCCAGTGCGCCGCCCATAACAATCCGAAGGGTCGTTCGCCCGACTTTGGCTCCAGCGGTCTTTGCGCTCACAACTCCAGCCGCGACCAACCCCAAGAATGAGAAACCAATAATCGATATTGCTTTTTCACCTAGGCCGGGAGCAAATGCGCCAAGAAATGGAATGAGTCCACCGGCGGTGAAACTTAAAGCTGATGCGATAGCGGCTTGTAGCGGTCTTGCCTTCGTCGCCTCGTTCTGTCCTAACTCATCTCTTAGATGCGCTGCGAGCGCATCATGCGCATGAAGTTCGGCAGCAATCTTCTCAGCTAATGCTCTCGAAATTCCTCGAGCTTGATAGATCTGGGTCAACTCTTCAAGTTCGCCAGCGGGATCTTCTTTTAAATGTTCGATTTCAAGGAGTCGATCAGATTCTTCAATATCATTTTGGGAGCGAACTGAAACATACTCGCCAACGGCCATAGACATAGCTCCGGCAGCAATAGCTGCCGCCCCGGCAGTTACAACAAAGTCATTCTTTCCAGCCGAGACAATTCCGATCATAAGCGATGCAGTTGAGACCAGACCATCATTCACTCCCAATACGGCTGCTCTTAACCATCCAGCGCGATGGCTCTTATGATCTTCATTCCGTTTTTGAATTGCCTCTAAACTCATGCTCCGACTTTACTCGCATTTTTCCGATTCAACTTGAAAGCTATGAAACTCGCCGAAACTAGGAGAATTAAACTCGTCCACAAATTTAAGCGTAATCCCATTATCAAATTACTCTCATCTATCCGTAGCGTTTCTATCACTCCCCTACCGAGTGAATAAATTGCAACGTAAAGTGCAAAAAGTGATCCTGCAACCAGAGCCTTCCTCTTCCCTATTAACACCAAGAGAGCAGCCGCCGCAAAACACCAAATTGCTTCATAGAGAAATGTGGGATGAAAAGTCTCGAACTTGGAATATCCAATTGGTCGATAGCGAATTGGTATTTCAAGAGCCCAGGGCGCATCAAGCGGGCGTCCAAAGAGCTCTTTATTAAACCAATTACCAAACCTGCCAATGCCCTGTGCGACTAATAGACCGGGTGCTATTGCATCTGCAAAAGAAGCGAATGAAAGTTCACCCCGCTTCGGATTTTTTCGATAGGCAAGGAATGCGCCGAGCGCTCCAAGACTTATGGCGCCCCAGATTCCTAGCCCGCCTTGCCATATGTACAGCGCTTCAATTGGATTTCCGTTCGCCCCAAAATATTTTTCTGGAGAAGTAATAACATGGTAGAGACGACCACCAATAATTCCAGAAGGCACGGCGAAAATTGCTACATCGCCCACTAAACCAGCAGCGCCACCTTTTGCTACATACCTTTTATTTCCGATAATGACCGCTGCAACAATTCCGAGCATTATGCATAGAGCGTAGTAATGAATTGTTAACGGCCCGATCTCGATTAGAGACCGGGCCGGTGATGGAATATTGAGCGAACTCACTTACGGGCTGCTTCGACCGCCGCCTTGAACTCTTCAACATTGAAGTCATTTGAAGTTCTCTCCCAGAGCTTGCCGTTGATAAATATTGTGGGAGTTCCCTTTACATTGTTCTTGGGCATAGATTCGGCAACCTTCTTCACGCTATCGCCAAAGTTATTGTTATTTACGCAATCCTTAAAACTTTGACTTGTGATTCCCAGCTTCTCGCCGATTGTGATCAAGTTCTTGTTAGAAAATAGCCCTGAGTTTTCAGCGCCTTGGACTTGGTAGATGGCCTTATGGAAATCAAGGAAGCGGCCCTCTTCAACAGCACAGTATGAAGCGTTGGATGCCCGCACCGACTCTTGGCCTAAGAAAGATGCCATGTGATAAACAACTTTTGCCTCTTTATTTCGAATCAATTCATCAATATATGACCCGTTTGCTTGTTCAAAGAAGTTGCAATACGGACATTGGAAATCTTCCCAAATATCGATTTGTACTGATGCGTCTGGATTAAAAACTATTCCGTAGTCATTCTCTTCACTCACTGCTCCAACGAGTGGAGCCCCCAAGGATGAAGTGTCGAGCTGATCAATAGCTAATGGAGTTTCTGAGCTACTTCCTGATTGCCGGTCCAACACGGTAAAGACGCCAAGGATTAATACGACGAATCCGACCATCCCCAGCACAAGATTTCTTGTCAGGGTATCGCCCTTGGGCTTTACATCGCGAGCTCTCTCTTTTGCTTGCTTTGGCACTATGCACTCCTAGCGGTTGAATATAGAAAAAATTCTAAGGCATAAGAGGCCTTCGCTCCTCTTATTACCGGATTATCTACGGACGGCCCGCGAAAGCTCTTCCGCGAGGGATTTCAGAGATTTATTAGCCTCAATTTCATCCTGGGTTTCCGCCAATAACTTAATGAATGCTGAACCGACAATGACACCATCTGCATATTTCGCGATCTCACTTGCCTGTTGGCCATTTGATACTCCAAGGCCGACGCAAACTGGGGTATTTGTCACAGCTCGGACTCTTTTAACTAAAGACTCTGCTGCGCCAGAGAGTGCGCTGCGCGCCCCCGTTACTCCCATCAAACTTGCAGCGTAAACGAATCCGGAACATCGTGCAGTTACATTGGCAAGGCGCGAGTCAGTCGTACTGGGAGCAACTACATATACGCGATCTAGTCCCAAACTTTGACTTGCGCTGATCCACTCTTGTGACTCTTCTACCGTTAGATCTGGAGTAATTACTCCACAGCCACCTGCAGCTTTTAGATCTCTTGTGAAATCCGTTACTCCATATCTTTCGATTGGATTCCAATACGACATAACAAGTGTCGGAACAGAACTTGAGGCAACAACTTCAAAAACCTCTCGCGCGCCCACTCCATTTTCTATCGCTAATTCCGAAGCGCGTTGAATAACTGGGCCATCCATTACTGGATCGCTATAAGGAAATCCGACCTCGATTAAATCTACTCCGCCGTCGATCATGGCTGCGATTGCAGACTTACATCGCTGCATAGTGGGAAAACCGGCAGTTAGATAGCCGATTAAGAGCGCACGATTTTCTTCTTGGGCCAGAGCGAAGCGCTCGCTAATCAAACTCATAAATTATTCGAGTGGAATTCCAAAATATTTTGCAGCAGTTTGGACATCTTTATCGCCGCGACCCGATAGATTAATTAGCAGATTCGCCCGTGGGCCCATTTCTTTACCAATCTCGATTGCGCCAGCTAGAGCATGGGCAGTCTCGATAGCGGGAATTATTCCCTCGGTTTTAGATAACAAGGCAAAGGCTGTCATCGCTTCTTTATCAGTGACTGCGCGATATTCTGCGCGACCAGTTTCATACAGATAGGCATGCTCCGGTCCCACGCCGGGATAATCCAACCCGGCTGAAATTGAATGCGACTCTCTGGTCTGGCCATTTTCATCTTGCAAAACATAAGTCCGAGTTCCATGTAGAACTCCGGGTGAACCGCCCACGAGCGTTGCTGCATGCCTTCCACTATCAAGCCCATCGCCCCCCGCTTCGAGGCCAATTAACCGAACCTCTTTATCTTCTAGAAAAGCGTAGAAGATTCCGATTGCATTTGAACCGCCGCCAACGCAAGCAAGGACTGCATCAGGTAGACGGCCAGTCAGTTCCATCATTTGCATCCTTGACTCATCACCGATGATGCGATGAAAGTCGCGCACCATTGTGGGAAATGGATCTGGTCCAGCAACTGTTCCTAACAAGTAATGCGTGCTCTCAACATTTGTTACCCAGTCACGCATAGCTTCATTTATTGCATCTTTCAATGTTCGAGAGCCTGTAGTTACTGGAATAACTTCTGCGCCGAGCAGTTTCATGCGCGCAACATTTAGAGCCTGGCGCTTGGTGTCCTCCTCGCCCATGTAGACAACGCATTCAAGTCCCAAAAGCGCAGCTGCAGTTGCTGATGCAACTCCATGTTGACCAGCGCCGGTCTCAGCAATTATGCGTCTCTTCCCCATCCTCTTTGTAAGGAGCGCTTGGCCAAGGACATTATTAATTTTGTGGCTACCGGTGTGATTTAAATCTTCGCGTTTAAGAAAGATCCGAGCACCGCCGGCATGCTCTGAAAATCTCTTTGCCTCAGTGATTATTGAAGGGCGGCCGGTATACGTTCGATGTAGTTCCATTAACTCTAATTGGAAACTCGGATCTTGCTGGGCTTCTCGGTGTGCCTTCGCTAACTCATCAAGTGCGGTAATCAAAGCTTCCGGCACGAAACGGCCACCAAACTTCCCGAAGTGCCCGATGAGCTCTGTTGTCATAAGGTCACAATACTTTTCAACTCTGTCTCGCGCAGGATAAAAATTCATCAATCAAATGCTTCGGGTTCTCAGCTCTAACCAAAGCTTCTCCAACAAGGATGGCATCGGCGCCAAAATCAATGGCATGAGAGACATCTGCCTTTGAGCTCATGCCAGACTCAGCAATTCTCAAAATTCCACTTGGAATCTGGGGTAAGAGCCTTTCAAAACTTCGCTGATCTACCTCTAGCGTCTTGAGATTGCGCGCATTTACCCCAATCATGTTGGGATTGATCGCCATGGCTCGCTCTAACTCGACTTCGTCATGTATTTCTACCAAGACATCCATACCCAATCCGGATGCAATTTCCGAGAAAGATTTGAGTTGATGATCATCAAGCGCGGCAACTATTAACAATATTAAATCAGCCCCGTAAGCCCTGCTCTCCTCAACAAGATATTCGCTCACAATAAAATCTTTTCGCAACATCGGAACATCTATCGCGCTGCGCACTGCTTGAAAATCCACTAGCGAACCTTTGAAGCGACGCTCCTCCGTCAAGACGCTTACGATCGCCGCGCCACCTTCAGCGTAGGTGCGCGCTAATTGGACGGGATTTGGAATCTTGGCAAGGTCGCCTTTACTTGGAGAAGATCGCTTAACTTCAGCAATTACTGAGAATTTATTTCGCAAAAGTGCCTCACGGGCACTTCTTACTTTAGGGACGTCTTTGAGCATTTGGGCAAGGTGCTCTTTGGATTTCTTTCGCCTCTCTTCATCTTCTCTTACGCCAGAAATGATTGATTCAAGTACGCTCATGAAAGCGCCCTTAAATTATTCGCAGCCGCAATCGCTCCAAGTACGGCTGCAGCTTTGTTGCGACATTCTTCTTCTTCATTTAATGGAATTGAGTCAGCCACTATTCCGGCACCTGCTTGGACATAAGCGCGACCTTCTTTGATAATTGCGGTGCGAATTGCAATACAAGTATCCAAATTGCCGGTGAAATCAACATAGCCAATCGCGCCACCATAAATTCCGCGCCTAAAAGGTTCGTGATCTTCGATTATCTCCATAGCCCGCGGCTTGGGTGCGCCCGAGAGTGTTCCGGCCGGAAAGACAGAATAGAGCGCATCAATAGCTATCTTCCCATTACCTAGCTCGCCCAATACGGTTGAAACAATATGCATAACGTGGGAATACCGCTCTAGTTGCATAAATTCGACAACCTTGACTGAACCGGACTTACATACGCGTCCGAGATCATTTCGACCCAGATCTACCAACATCAGGTGTTCGGCGCGTTCCTTTGGATCGGATAGCAACTCTTCGCCCAGTCTTACATCTTCGCTTTGATCGAGCGAACGTTTCCGAGTTCCGGCAATGGGATGAACCATTACCTCACCATCGGTTACTTTCACTAAAGCTTCTGGACTCGAACCCACTATTGATAGGCCATCTTTAAAACGGAAGAGGTACATGTATGGGCTGGGATTATGTAGCCGGAGCATGCGATAGACATCAAATGGATCACTCTGGCACTCCATTTCAAAACGCTGCGAAAGCACGACTTGAAATGCTTCACCGCTTCTAATCTCTTCTTTGATTCGTTCGACTGATTCCACATATGTTTTACTTTCGGTCAGTCGTTTGAAATTCGGCGCTGGCCTTGAATCGATATGCGAAATGGCGCTGGGAATTGGGTCGCGCAGCGCTGAGCGCATTTCGTCTAGTCGTTTCAGTGATGCCGCATACGCCTCATCTACACCATCATCTGAACCATTCCAATTAATTGCATTTGCGATCAATGTGACGGTTCCTTGGAGATGATCAAAAATCGCCAAGTCGGTTGTAAGCATGAATGCAATCTCTGGTAGCGCTAGCGGATCACTTCGCTTGCTTGGGATTGATTCAAGCCTGCGTACTGCGTCGTAACCCATGTAACCAACAAGCCCACTAGTTAACCTTGGAAGTCCAGCTATTCGTGGTGCGCGTAAATGAGAACTTGTTATTCGTAGCGCCTCGAGCGGGTCGATTCCGGTTGGCGCACCCGCAGGCGGACGCCCCAACCAAGTTGATACCCCAGCTACTTCAGTGAGCACTGCTTCGCTATATACCCCAATAAATGAATAACGTGACCAAGCTCCACCATGTTCCGCTGATTCAAGTAAAAAAGTATTCTCGCGATGTCCCGCTAATTTTGCGTAAAGAGTTAGTGGGGTTTCGCTATCTGCAAGAAAACTTTCTGCAACTGGAACTACGTTATGGTTTTTGGCATAAGCTCTAAACTCTTCAAGGGGAATTGGTTTCATTAAATTCTCTTAATCGATTGACTCGTGAAAACAACTCTGCTCGCCGGTATGACACGCGGGTCCATGACTTTTCACCTTAATTAGAAGGGCATCACGGTCGCAGTCAATCTCGATTGAAACGACGTCTTGGTAATTACCCGAGCTCTCCCCTTTTATCCAGATTTGATTTCTGCTTCGACTCCAAAATGTGACTCGCTTAGTTGCGAGAGTTCTCTCGTATGCCTCTTGGTTCATCCAACCAAGCATAAGAACCTGCCCAGTTGCGTGATCTTGCAAGATAGCGGCGATCAGTGATTCTGAATTTGCGAAGATCGGGACTTGGTCCATGCTCAATTCTCGCTTATCGAGAAGGGCTCGCGCACAACATATCCAGCCTTTGAGAGCGCTCGCTTAACGTCGCCGATTCGATATATACCGAAGTGAAAAACGCTAGCAGCAAGGAGCGCGTCGGCTCCTTCGGCTAGGGCGCCTTGGAAATCACCCAGATCGCCAGCACCACCACTTGCTATTAGTGGTACCGAACAAATTTTGCGAACACTTCGAATCATCTCTAAGTCGTAACCGGAGCGTGTTCCATCGCGATCCATTGAGTTAAGCAGAATTTCGCCAACTCCTCGCGCCGAAGCCATCTCTATCCATTCAAAAGCATCAAGGCCGGCGCTATCCCGCCCGCCATGAGTTGTAACCTCAAAGCCAGACTTAGTGCGCGCTCGCCGCGCATCCACAGAGAGAACTAGAACTTGAGTTCCGAATCTCTCCACAATTTCTGAGATTAATTGCGGATTACGGATCGCCGCAGTATTGATTGAAATCTTATCGGCGCCTGCTCGTAACAAATTATCTACATCAGCTACTGACGTTATTCCTCCGCCGACTGTTAGCGGAATGAAGATTTGCTCAGCGGTTCTTCTTACAATTTCTAGCGTTGTACTTCTTCCTTCTACGCTTGCTGAAATATCTAAGAAAGTTATCTCGTCTGCTCCTTCAGCTGCGTATATCGCCGCCATTTCAACTGGGTCACCTGCATCCTTGAGATTTACAAAATTAATACCTTTTACTACCCGACCATTTGAGACATCTAGACAGGGAATAATTCGAGTAGCTAAAGTCATGAACTCACCGCAAGTGCTTCTTGCAGAGTGAATGCTCCGGCGTAGAGCGCCTTGCCCACAATTGCACCTTCAACTCCAATACTTACTAATTCACGCAAAGCCTTTAAATCGCTAAGTGATGAGACGCCGCCGGATGCGATGACTGGCGATTTTGTTACAGCACAGACGCTCTTTAATAGTTCGAGGTTTGGTCCTTGCAGCGTGCCATCTTTATTTACATCGGTTAGAACATATCGGGCGCAACCTTCACTATCTAATCTATCTAGCGTCTCAAAGAGATCGCCCCCTTCTTTAGTCCATCCGCGCGCAGCCAAAGTTCGCCCGCGTACATCTAAACCGACTGCGATACGCTCGCCGTATCTTGCAATAACAGATGCAGTCCATTCCGGACTCTCTAATGCAGCGGTACCAAGATTTATCCGAGCACATCCGGTAGCCAAAGCTCTAGTTAGTGATTCTTCATCTCTTATGCCGCCGGATAGTTCTACTTGAATATCTAACTTCGCTATTACCTCGCGAAGAACTTCTTGGTTATCTCCGGTACCAAAAGCTGCATCAAGGTCTACAAGATGGAGCCACTTCGCCCCCGCTTCTTGAAAGGCAAGCGCCGCCTCTAGCGGCTCACCATATTGCGATTCAGCACTTAACTCACCGCGCACTAATCGCACCGCTTTCCCTGCGCGTACATCAACTGCTGGGAGCAGGATCAACTCCTTCATAGCGCGCTGACCCAATTCTTGAGAAGTTGCATACCAGCATCACCGCTCTTTTCGGGATGGAATTGGACAGCGCTTAATGAGCCAGACTGGATTGCAGCGACAAATTCCTCACCATAATTACTCTTTGCTTGAAGAAATTCATCCGGGGCAGTTGTGGCAGCGTAAGAGTGGACAAAGTAGAAACGTTGATTATTTAAGCCCCGCATTAGGTTCATCTCTTTTTCTACATGAACTTCATTCCATCCAATATGAGGAAGAATTTTTGCAGAGAGTTTCTTGACTTTTCCGGCAACTAACGCGAGACCTGCTTCGTCAGATTCAGCGCTGCTTTCGAAGAGGATTTGCATACCAACGCAGACTCCAAGGGTGGGACGATTCAGTTTGAGTCGTTCTTTTAAAATCAAATCCCCGTTTATTTGAAGTAGTTGGCGAATACAACTTCCAAATGCTCCAACGCCAGGAACCAACAATCCGGCTGCATTGAGAGCGACTTCGTACTCCGATGTGACTTCTGTGCTAACCCCTAGCCGCTCAATTGCTCGTTGTGCGGAGCGAATATTTCCTGAGCCATAGTCAAGGATTGCAATCAAAGAACGCCCTTTGTAGAGGGAACCCCAGTCACGCGTGAGTCAAGCGATACGGCGTCGCGCAGCGCTCGAGCTACTGCTTTGAATTGTGCCTCCAAGACATGGTGCGCATTTCTACCTTCGATAACTCTTATATGAAGCGCAATTCGCGCTTCTGCAACAAATGATTCCCAGATGTGCTTGCCAAGAGTCGTATCAAAAGTTCCAATGAGTTCCACAATCTCAGGTTGGCGATGTACTAGATAAGGTCTACCGGAGAGATCAACAGCTGCTTGCACAAGAACTTCATCGAGCGGAACGAGCGCGTCGCCAAACCTGCGAATTCCAGCCTTATCTCCTAAAGCTTCGCGTAGAGCTTGCCCTAAAGCGAGGGAAGTATCTTCAACGGTGTGATGTGAATCGACCTCAACATCTCCCTTGGTTTTTACCGCTAAGTCAAAACCACCATGCTTGCCGAGTTGTGAAATCATGTGGTCGAAGAACGGAACTCCGGTTTCGACTGAGATTTTTCCGGTTCCATCAAGATTCAACTCAACGCTAACTTCCGATTCTTTAGTAGTTCTAACTACTTTTGATGTACGCGCCATGTTTGAATTATCCCCTAACTGATTGCTTTAGTGCGACTAAGAATGCGCGATTCTCATCTTCCGTTCCGATTGTTACGCGCAATTTTCCAGCAAGTCCTACATCCCTTATTAAAACTCCCTTATCAAGGAGGTTTCGCCAAAGTTCTTCAGCGCTCTGCCTAAATCCGCCAAAGAGTATGAAATTGGCATCGCTGGCATAGACAGTTAATCCCAATTCACCAAGAGCTTTGGCGAGTTGATCACGAGACTCACTTAGTCGCTTTACATCAATTTGGAGCGCGCCTCGATTTGCCAACGCAGCACGCGCGGCCGCTTGTGTAAGCGAACTCAAGTGATAAGGAAGCCTTACAAGCTCAATCGCTTCAATTACTTTCCGGTCTGCGACTAAGTAGCCCAGTCGAGCACCTGCAAAAGCAAAGGCTTTACTCATAGTGCGCGAAACCAAGATATTCGGGTAACTGCCGAGCAGAGTTATTGCCGAGGGTTGCGAGGAGAATTCGGCATATGCCTCATCAACGACGAGCAGCGCTCCCCGTGACATTAGGCCCCCAGCGAGTTTCTCTATAAGGGAAATATCAGTCGAATTTCCAGTCGGATTATTAGGAGTTGTAAGAAATACAATCTTTGCATCATCGGATTTAATTGCTAATTCAATTTCGTTTTTCGTTACCTCATAATTAGCGGTCCGAGCGATAGAAACCCAGTTCTTACCTACCACTTCGGTTATTAATGGGTGCATTGAGTAAGAAGGTTCAAAACCTAAAGCCGCTCCTTCAAAAGCGAGCAGAATTGACTGGATGATTTCGTTACTTCCATTTGCCGCCCAGATCGAACTCGCTTCAAGAGTTAATCCAGTCTCATCGCGAAGTGAATTTGCTAGATCGGTTCTAAGTTTTATTGCATCTCGATCCGGGTATCTATTTAGATCGGCCAACTCTCTTTTGATTGCACTAGTTAGCGACTCTTGCAGCTCCCTAGATAGTGAATATGGATTTTCATTAGTGTTAAGGCGAACTTTGGCATTTACTTGGGGTGCGCCGTAGGGAGTTAAGGTCGCCAAGTCTTTACGTATTGGTAACCAGTTCGGCCATTTTGCGCTCATTCAAATCTCGCTTTGATTGCCTCACCATGAGCCGGCAAGTCTTCGGCCTCCGCGAAGGTAATTACACTGCCCGCTACTTCGCGAAAAGCCCGCTCGTTATAGGTAACAAAGTGGAGACCTCTTAAAAATGTCTGCACCGAAAGGCCACTCGAGTGGCAGGCGCAACCGCCAGTTGGAAGAACATGATTTGAACCTGCGAGGTAATCGCCCAAAGAGACCGGTGAGAAACGTCCCAAAAATATTGCGCCGGCATTTCTAATCTCTGTACTGGCAGATTTTGGATCTTTTACTTGAAGTTCTAAATGCTCAGCAGCATAAGCATTAGCAACTTCAATTCCTTGTTTTAAGTCATCGACAATAACAATCGCGGACTGTTCGCCCGCAAGCGCTTCAGTGATTCGTTCACGATGCTTCGTACGTGCCACTCGAATTGATAGTTGATCTACAACCTCATCTGCTAAAGATAAAGAGTTTGTAATTAGTAGAGCAGCCGCTATCGTGTCATGTTCGGCTTGGCTAATTAGGTCGGCGGCAACTTCACCAGCGTTAGCGCTCTCATCGGCGACGATGGCAATCTCTGTTGGCCCAGCCTCCGAGTCAATACCAATAATTCCGCGCAGCGCGCGCTTAGCGGCAGCCACATAAATGTTTCCGGGGCCAGTAACAATATCTACCGGAGCGCTAATCTCGATTCCGTTCTCATCTTTAATTCCAAATGCGAAAGCAGCAATCGCTTGTGCGCCACCCATCGCATAGATTTCATTTATTCCTAAGAGCGCACAAGTTGCAAGGACGATTTCATTTGGCCAGCCCGCATTCTCCTTTTGTGGCGGTGATGCAAGTGCGATGCTCTTTACTCCAGCGATTTGCGCCGGTACAACATTCATCACAACCGAACTTGGATACACCGCACGTCCGGCTGGAACATAAAGTCCCACGCGATCGACTGGGACCCAGCGTTCTCCAGAGCGAACTTGGGCAATTATCGGTTGTACTTGTGAAAGAGCCGCATCAATATCGAGGGCAGCCCGCGGAAGTGTCTTTCGATAATCGCTCTTGGATAGCTGCTTTCCCCGCAAATCAATCCGTCTAATTAGGGAATTCACTGCCCCATTCTAGATAAAGAGGTGCGCGCTCGCTTCCTCATTTTCCTGGAGCGACTTCAGACGAGGCAATCAGGGCCGAGAATCGATTTTAAGTCGGCGCTCAAACTCGGTGATGCGGTGACACGAAGTCCATCATCTAGTCGGAATGTGGTTTCTTTTGCAGTTCCTTCAATCCGCAGATGCACTTCGCGAGTTCCTGGATGGGAGCGCAAAATCTCTTTCATTCGATCTACTAGCGGTGGGGTGCATCGCTCTGATTCGATGCGAATGATGAATGGCCCTATAGGCGCCTGATTGACATTTGGAATGGACATATCAAGCGCGGTGAAACGCGGCGTATCTTCGCGCTTATCAACGCGGCCACGAATTGTGACTATGCGGTCTTCAATCAAACTCAAAGCATGTTGCTGATATGTATTGGCAAAGAAGAGCACATCGATAGCGCCCTCTAGATCCTCAACTGTGACAATCGCCCAATTTGAACCTTGTCGACTTACCTTTCGTTGAACATTTGTTATAAGTCCAGCAACGGTGAAAATACTTTCATGCGCGATATTTTCATCAAAGAGCTGGCTAATGGGAATATCTCGAACGCTTCGTAATACATGCTCCACACCAAGAAGTGGATGATCTGATACATACAGCCCCAACATCTCCCGCTCGTAATTAAGCAGTAACGCCTTCTCCCATTCATCCCTTGGGATATCAAGGACAACAGTTGAGATTGAACCAGATACTTCACCGCCGCCAAAGAGATCGAATTGTCCAATTGATTCGGCGCGCTTGCTCTCAGATATTGAATCAATAGCCTCTAAATGAACTGCCATTAACCCCTTGCGGGTATGACCCAATGAATCAAAGGCGCCGGCCTTAATTAAAGATTCAATCGTTTTCTTATTGCAGACAAGCGCATCGACTTTTGCCAGGAAGTCACCGAAAGAGATGTAGCGCCCTTTACTCTCTCGATTTCTTACAACTGAACCGACGACGTTCTCTCCCACATTTCTTATCGCTGCGAGACCAAAGCGAATATCTCTTCCTCTTGGGGTGTATTCTGAATCCGATTCATTTACATCAGGCGGTAGCACTTTAATTCCCATTCGGCGGCACTCATTTAGATAAAGCGCAGACTTATCTTTGTCATCCTTAACGCTGGAGAGAAGTGCAGCCATATATTCGGTGGGGTAATTCGCCTTTAAATAGGCGGTCCAGAAGGAAACTACTCCGTAGCCAGCGCTATGAGCTCGGTTAAAAGCGTAATCAGAGAATGGAATTAGCGTCTTCCATAGCTCTTCGATCGCGTAGTTTGAAAACCCATTCTTTGTCATACCCTCTTGGAAATGAACATACTCTTTATCGAGAATCTCTTTATTCTTCTTTCCCATCGCTTTTCGCAGTAAATCTGCGCGGGCAAGTGAGAAGCCGGCAACTTTCTGGGCGATTGCCATAACTTGCTCTTGGTAGACAATCAATCCATAAGTGTCATCAAGAATTTCCTTGAGTGGCTCTGATAATTCGGGGTGAATCGGTTCGATTTTTTTCCGCTTATTTTTTCTATCTGCATAGTCGTTATGTGCATTAACTCCCATGGGGCCTGGGCGATATAGTGCAATTACCGCTGAGATATCTTCAAATGAATCTGGGTTCATGGAGCGAAGTAGTGCACGAATAGGAGCGCTATCTAGTTGGAAGACACCAAGAGTCTCTCCCCTTGCTAATAACTCAAAGGTTTTCTTATCCGCAAGCGGAAGATCTTCAAGTACAACTTTCTTACCTTGATTCTTCTCAATATTGGCGAGGCAATCATCTAAAACAGATAGATTTCGCAAACCTAGAAAATCCATCTTGAGCAGACCTGTTGCTTCACAGGCCACCATGTCGAATTGGGTGATGATTGCGCCATCTGCATCGCGCCGCTGAATTGGGATGATTTCAAGGAGCGGATCGCGACCGAGGATTACTCCGGCGGCGTGCACTCCCCATTGACGCTTCAAGCCTTCCAGGCCTCTAGCAGTATCTACAATAACTTTCGCATTGGGATCTTCGTCGTAAATATTTCTAAATTCTTGGGCCTCTTGATACCGTTCATTTTCTTCATCGAATACTCCAGCTAGAGAAATGTCCTTACCCATAATTGAGGGCGGCAGGGCCTTTGTTAATCGATCACCAATTGCAAATGGGAAACCGTGAATCCGGCTTGCGTCTTTGATGGACTGTTTAGATTTAATGGTGTTATAGGTGATGATTTGGGCAACTCGATCTTCGCCATATGTATCTATGGCGTAACGGATCATTTCACCTCGTCTTCTTTCATCGAAATCAAGGTCGATATCGGGCATAGAGATTCGA
>RGYL01000040.1 GCA_010032085.1 Actinomycetota bacterium | reverse complement strand
TGATCCGGCGTCCGATCCTCGACCAGGACCAACTCGAATACCGACTGACTTTGCGTGTGCGACTAGGTCTGCGACCACTAAGAAATATCCGGCAAAGCCCATCTTTGTCATTACGCCTAATTCAAATTCAAGTCGCTCTTGATGTTCTTTACTTACTCCCTCGGAAAACTTCTCTTCTAGCCCAGCTCGAGCTTTCTTGATTAACCATGAGTTCTCATCTTCGCCGGCTGGGACTGGGAATTTTGGAAGTAAATTTTCGTTCTCGCGCAAAGTGACATTACAGCGCTGGGCAATTAACAAGGTATTGTCGCAAGCAACCTCTAAGCCTTTAAAAAGACTTCGCATAGTCGCGGCATCCTTAAGATAATACTCATGACTCTCAAACTTAAATCGCTTGGGATCATTTAGAGTGGATCCGGATTGGACCGCGAGCAATGCATCATGATGCTTTGCATCATCAGCGAAGGTGTAATGCAAATCGTTTGTAGCAAGAAGTGGTAAACCTAAATCTTTAGCGAGCCGAAGCAGATCTTCGCGCACTCGCCGTTCAATTTCGAGTCCGTGCTCCATAATCTCGACAAAGAAATTTTCGGCGCCAAAAATATCCCTAAGCTCTGCAGCGGCACTTCTTGCTTCCTGGTAGGCGCCCATGCGGATACGCGTTTGAACTTCACCAGCCGGACATCCAGTAGTCGCTATTAGACCACTCGAATATTTCGAGAGTAACTCACGATCCATTCTCGGTTTGTAATAAAAACCTTCGAGGGAGGCGAGTGACGCAAGTTTGTAGAGATTACTTAGACCCTCATTATTCTCCGCCAGAATTGTCATATGAGTGAAAGCTCCGCCGCCGGAGACATCATCTTCACCGCCATCAGCCCATTTCACGCGACGTTTTTCAAAACGGGATTCGGGAGCGACGTAAGCCTCGATTCCGATTATCGGTTTAACTCCGACTGACTTCATAGCTTTATAAAATTCAAAGGCGCCAAAGACATGGCCATGATCTGTAATTGCTATGGCGGGACTGCCTTGACGTGCTACTTCTGTTGCAAGTTGTTCAATTCGAGCAGCGCCATCGAGCATCGAATACTCGGTATGGACATGTAAATGAACGAAGTCCTTGCTCACGGGCGGTGAGATTACTCCCCCGCTATGACTTCGAGCCGAGAAGCGCTAAGGCGCGTTTTAAGTCGTCGGGATACGGAGCCTCGAGTTTTACCCGCTCCCCCGTGGATGGCTGATCAAAGGCGAGCTCCATTGCGTGTAACCAAGGTCTCTTCAACTCCAACTTACTTGCTAAAACCGGATCTGAGCCATATGCGAGATCGCCAACTAAGGGATGACGTAGCGCGCTAAAGTGAACGCGAATCTGATGAGTTCGCCCAGTTTCCAACTCAACTTTTAGAAGAGTTGCTCCTGGAAAAAACTCGATTAAAGAAAAATGTGTAATGCTCGCTTTCCCATCTGCGACAACTGCAAATCGATAATCTTCCTTAGGATGTCTACCAATCGGTGCATCAATTGTTCCTTCTGCAGGATCCATATGGCCTTGAACGAGTGCGTGATAAACCTTTGTTACGGTACGCACTCGAAATTGATTCTTTAGCGCAATGTAAGAATCTTCATGTTTTGCAACCACCATCAACCCAGTTGTTCCGACATCCAAACGCTGGACAATTCCCTTGCGTTCCTCAGATCCTGAGGTGGAGATGCGATAACCCTTGGAAATTAAATCTCCTAAAACTGTTGGGCCTTGCCAACCGGGACTTGGATGCGCCGCTACACCGACTGGCTTATTTACAACTACAACATCAGCATCGTCGTAAACAACATTTAGTTCTTCGCTCACCACCCGAGTGAAATCGAGCGGATCGATTGCGGCAGGCATCAATACTTGAATGCGATCCCCAGCGCGAAGCCGATCAGATTTAACTAATGGTTTCTTTCCCTGCAAAACTTCACCTGCATTTAGCAGGTCCGCAACCGCGCTACGAGAAATTCCTAGAAGCGCGGCGAGAGCGACATCAACCCGCTCACCTTCATATTCCGATTCGATCTGGAGTGACCGCTTCTCCCGCTCGCTCAAGCTAGTTGCTCCGATTCTCGGGAGGAAGCGTCGTAGAAATGTTACGCATCGCCAGAATCGTCATAAGTATGCCGGCAGAAACTATTGCGCTATCGGCAATATTGAAGGTGGGCCAATTCGGAAGTTCAATCCAATCAATTACTTCCCCACGCCATAGGCCTGGTGGCCTAAGAATTCGGTCATAAAGATTGCCTAGGACTCCCCCAAGCAGGAGCGCAAAGCCCAGTGACCAAACGGGCCGCGTGACTCTTCGTATGTAAAAGATGATGAAACCAGCGACTGCTAACTTGAGCGAAGATAAAAAAAGAGTTGCATCGGTAAAAAGGCTAAATGCGGCACCCGAATTTGTTGAATAAGAAAGCTGTAGAAATTCACCTAATACTTTGATCGGCTCACGGAATTTCAATTCTGCTTCAGCCCAATTTTTTGTCGCTAAATCTAAGGCAAATATTGAAGTTGTTACTGCGATGAAGAGTCGTCGCGCGCGCTCAGCACGGGACGACTTTAGCGGCGCTCTTCCTTCTGTTTGCATATCATGCAGAGCGTTGCTCTCGGAAACACTTGTAACCGTGCTTTACCTATTGGGTTACCGCAATCTTCGCAGCGACCGTAACTCTTATTATCAATTCGCTCTAATGCGCGTTCGGTTTGCAAGACCATATCGCGCGCGTTGTAGACAAGTGACATTTCATGTTCGCGCTCAAAAGTTTTTGCACCTGCGTCAGCCTGGTCATCGCCTGCGCCAACACCAGAGGCTTCAATCAGCGCATCCATCTCACTTTCGACTTCGGCAAGCTCTTTCTTTAGTCGAACTAAATCTTTTGCGAGTTCGCTTCTAATTGATTTCAACTCAGTTGCGCTCCAATTCTCAGCGCCCTCGCTTACTACAAGTGGAGCAGGGGCAGCCTTGATCGGCTTAAGCGATGCCGGCTTTTTCCCAGGTTTTGGCTTGCGGATTGGTGGCGGAAGAACTAGCCGTTTTTCTTCTACAACAACGACATCGCTAGCTTCTACTTCAGGCTTATAAACCGAGATAGTTGTTGCGCCCTTAGCAGTGCTACTTGTTAGCGCAGTCTTATGTTGGCCTTTAATTATCTCCGCGGGTTGTTTCTTGGCTGGAGCTTTCTTGGGCGGAACTTTTTTTGGCGGTGCTTTCTTTTCCGGCGCCTTTTTTGCAGGAGCTTTCTTTGCAGGAGCCTTCTTTACCGACTTCTTCGCCGACTTACTTGCCGGAGTCTTCTTTGGGGCGACCTTCTTCTTTGGAGCCTTTTTCAATTTAGCTACCGCCTTAGCAAGTTTTTTCTTCAATGGCACAGCGCCGAAGGCTAGGGGTTATGCAGGCCAAATGCCACTCGCCACAGTTTGATGGGCTAAAATTCACCAGTCGCAAGACACCTTGAAAGAAATTCGCAGGGACTGGGCAATCACCCAAGAGCGAGTCAGAAGAAATGTGCCGGAAGGCTCACGTAGAACTGACAACAAGGTCATGAAGATATCTACCGTTTCGGTAGATAAGGCGGGTGGTACCGCGATCCTTTGATCGCCCCTCCAATAACTATGGAAGGGAGGATCATGACTAATTCACCTTATGAGGCGCTCAGTCCTCAAATTGATCTTCCTAAAGTCGAGCGCGAGATTCTCTCTTTTTGGAGCACTCAAGAAATATTTCATAAGAGCCTAGCCCAACGGGCCGATGGGGAATCGTGGACTTTTTATGAAGGGCCACCTACTGCAAATGGCATGCCCGGAACGCATCACATCGAGGCGCGCGTTTTTAAAGATGTCTTTCCTCGTTATCACACGATGAAAGGCAAACATGTAATCCGCAAAGCTGGTTGGGATTGCCATGGACTTCCAGTTGAGATTGCAGTTGAGAAAGAACTTGGCTTCTCCGGTAAGGGAGATATTGAGAAATATGGAATAGCTAAGTTCAACGATAAGTGCCGAGAATCTGTACAGCGCCATGTCAGCGCCTTTACTGAGATGACTGAGCGGATGGGTTTCTGGGTCGACTTCGATGAGGCGTATTGGACGATGTCTAATGAGTACATTGAGAGTGTCTGGTGGTCGCTCGCACAGATTCATAAGAAAGGACTCTTAGTTCAAGACCACCGGGTTGCACCTTATTGTCCGCGCTGCGGAACCGGACTTTCAGATCACGAATTAGCTCAAGGATATGAAACAGTTACCGATCCTTCGGTTTACGTTCGATTCCCAATCACTAGTGGTGAATTGGCTGAATTAAATGCCAGCCTCTTGGTTTGGACGACCACACCTTGGACTTTAGTTTCAAATACAGCGGTAGCGGTAAATCCCGATGTTGAGTATTTAGTAATAAGAACCGGCGGAGAGCTATCCGAAGAAGTTCTAGTAGTAGCAGAAAACTTAGCCGCCCAAGTTGCGCCAGGATTCACTGAACTCAAACGAGTGCGCGGGAGAGATCTTGAACTCGTTAAATACAGACGCCCGCTTGATTTAGTTGAAATTCCTGATGCTCACTATGTCCTTCTTGCAGATTACGTAACGACTGAGGATGGAACCGGCCTCGTTCATCAAGCGCCAGCATTTGGCGCGGATGACTTAGCGACTTGTAAACGTTACAACCTCCCGGTTGTTAATCCGGTCGCAGCAAATGGCCACTTCCTAGAAGATGTCTCCTTAGTTGGCGGAAAATTCTTCAAAGATGCTGACAAGCCTTTGATTAAGGCCTTAAAGGAAGGTGGTTCGCTATTTCGCCATCAGACTTTCCAACACTCATATCCGCATTGTTGGCGGTGCCACACTCCGCTTATCTATTACGCCCAACCTTCTTGGTATATCCGCACAACAAAGATTAAGGAAGCCCTCCTGCGTGAAAATGAGAAGACGGATTGGCATCCGGAGACCATAAAAACTGGTCGATACGGAGATTGGCTAAATAACAATATTGATTGGGCGCTCTCTCGTAATCGTTACTGGGGCACTCCCCTTCCCATTTGGAAGTGCGAAGAGGGACATGAGCTCGCCTTTGCTTCTAAATCTGAATTAGCAGAAGTCGCCGGTAAAGATCTAACTAATTTGGAATTACATCGCCCTTACGTGGATGAGATAACTTTCGAATGCCCTACCTGCAAGAAACTCATGCTCCGTACTCCAGAAGTAATCGATTGTTGGTATGACTCGGGCGCGATGCCCTTTGCTCAATGGGGCTATCCACATAAAGCAGGTTCTGCCGAAATATTTAAGGATTCATACCCTGCGGATTTCATCTGCGAAGCGATTGATCAGACTCGTGGCTGGTTCTACACGCTGATGGCGATTGGAACTTTAGTCTTTGATAAATCTTCATATAAGACCGTGCTCTGTCTTGGCCATATTCTTGATAAAGATGGGCGCAAGATGAGTAAGCATCTTGGAAATGTCCTTGAGCCAATGCCGCTCATGGATCGCCATGGCGCGGATGCAGTTCGTTGGTACATGCTCGCTTCCGGTTCACCATGGAGTGCCCGGCGCGTTGGACATGAAATCATCTCTGAAGTTGTTCGAAAGACGCTCCTTACTTATTGGAATACCGTCTCGTTCCTAACCTTGTATGCCTCGGCATCTGGTTATGTCCCATCAACTCCAGTCCCAGTAAATGAACGTCCGATGATGGATAGATGGATTTTGAGCGAGCTAAACCAACTTATCGGCGAAGTTGATGCCGCATATGCTGATTTTGACTCGCAGCGTGCGGGTAGTGCGATTGCACAGTTCGTAGATGATCTATCGAATTGGTATGTACGGCGATCGCGTCGCAGATTCTGGGATGGTGACCCAGTCGCGCTTACAACTCTTCATGAGTGCATAGAAAGAGTTACGCTGCTAATGGCGCCGATGGTTCCTTTCATTACCGAGCATGTTTGGCAAGTACTGATTCGAAAGGTCAATCCAAACTCACAAATCTCCGTCCACCTGGCCGACTTCCCACTTGAGGATTCAATGGCGATAGATTCCAATCTTTCAACCGATGTTGCTCTTGCTCGTAGATTGGTTGAGTTGGGTCGAGCAGCTCGCGCACAATCCCAGGTCAAGATTCGCCAACCCCTTTCACGGGCTCTGATCTCGGCAAGTGGCTGGAAAAACTTAAACAGTGAACTAAAGGATCAAATATCCGATGAATTAAATGTCGAGAGCCTTGATGATCTCTCCTCTGCTGGAAGTGACCTCGTTGATATCTCAATCAAGGCGAACTTTAGATCTCTAGGAAACAAATATGGTGGCGCAGTTCAAGAGATCGCAAAGGCGCTTACTACCCTTGATGCCGCCGAGTTAGTTGGAAAGATCCGCAGCTCCAACTCGGTAGATATTGCTTATTCGGGTGGAAGTGCAACGCTCACTGAATCTGACCTTGTGATTACCGAAACACCTCGCTCAGGCTGGTCAGTTGCCTCACATTCTGGCGAGAGCGTTGCGCTTGATTTAACGCTTGATCAGAGATTGATTGATAAAGGCTTGGTGCGGGAGGCGATCCGTGCCATTCAAGATGCCCGGAAAGATTCTGGATTTGATGTAAGCGATCGAATCAGCGTCAAATGGAATGCCAAGGATGAAGCTGCTTCGGCAATCAATGATGCAAAATCGCACATAAGTGAAGAAGTTCTTGCGACAACTTTTGAGCGAGATAACTCATTAGCACTTGGTGGCGACGAATTGGGATTAGCGCTAAAACTCTCTAAAAACTAGAAACTGCTTCGAATTTCCCAAAGATCTGGGAAGACTGGTTGAAACAGAGTTGCTCTCAAATAATCAGCTCCGCTAGATCCACCCGTCCCGACTTTTCTTCCAATTGTTCGCTCCACCATTTTGACATGACGATAACGCCATTCCTGTAAACCCTCATCAATATCAACCAATCTTTCAAAAACTAGAGCGGCTTCTGGATCGCTCCGGTGTAATTCAATAAGTGATTTCTGGACATCAATATCCCCGTTATATGGCTCTG
>RGYL01000039.1 GCA_010032085.1 Actinomycetota bacterium | reverse complement strand
CTTCCTATCGCTATCGCTCATCGACTCGCAGAACGACTTACAGCGCTACGCAAAAATGGTCAATTAGGCTACTTAAGACCAGATGGCAAAACACAGGTAACCATCGAATACGACGGTGATAGAGCGGTGCGTGTAGATACGGTCGTAATCTCCTCTCAGCATTCACCAGAGATTGACATTGCTAAGAAGATGACTCCTGATGTCATAGAACTTGTCATGAAGCCGGTTCTTAAAACATTTGATATTCCATTTGACGGAATGAAGACCTTGGTAAATCCGACTGGTCGATTTGTAATCGGCGGACCAATGGGCGACGCGGGTTTGACGGGGCGAAAAATTATTGTGGACACTTATGGCGGTATGGCTCGTCATGGCGGTGGAGCGTTCAGCGGAAAAGATCCATCGAAAGTCGATCGGAGCGCTGCTTATGCGATGCGCTGGGTTGCGAAGAACGTAGTAGCCGCAGGCCTTGCAGATCGATGCGAGGTGCAAGTTGCTTATGCAATTGGAAAGGCGCATCCAGTCGGGTTATTTGTGGAAACTTTCGGAACAGAGAAAGTGCCAGCAAGTCAGATTTCTGATGCAGTTCTTGCTGTCTTTGACTTAAGACCGGCCGCGATAATTCGTGACTTAGATTTACTCCGACCAATCTATAGAAAAACTAGCGCCTACGGACATTTCGGTCGGGAGCTTCCAGAGTTTAATTGGGAAAAAACCGGGCGTGCTGATGCGCTCGCTAAAGCTGTAAAGGGATAGTTCCCATGGCGGCCAAACCGCTCTCGCTCAAGAGGGAGAAGGCGCGCCGTACTGCGAGAAGTGGGACCTTTGCCACTGTTGCAGATGTACTAATTGATCATGAGCTGACTCACCTAGATCAAAGTTTTACATATGGAGTCCCCGAAAAACTTGAATCAAGCCTCACTGTCGGTTCAATCGTAAGAATCCCATTTAATCGTGTTGATATTGATGGGGTAGTGATAGATGTCAGAGCAAACGATCAGGGCATCCTCAAGCCGATTTCAAAGATACTGAAACCCTCCGCTTACTCCGAAAGTTCAATCAAGCTAGCAACCGAGGTTGCTAAGCGCTATGCCACATCAGTAATGAAGATTCTTAAGTTTTTTGAGAAAGAAAAAGAAGTGTCAGTTCATGAACCAGGTCCTTCCCAACCAAATCTTCGTAGGGTTTTTCTTCCCGAGTCCTCCAAAACCATTCCAGAATTAGCTGAAAGGATTAAGCGAAGTGCCGGCTCCTTTCTGCTTTTCACGCCGAGTCTCCGAGAATCTGTCGATCTAATGGAAGTCCTTTCAAGATTAATCGGGGAGCGAGCCATCGCCTACGAAAAGTGGCAGATGCTCTCCGTGAAGGAACGTCTTGGTCGGGTAATTGTCGGTACGAGAGGCATGATCTTTACTCAGGCTCTCGATATTGCTGGATTAGTCATTTTCGATGAGGGCTCAGAGCACTATTGGGAGAGGCGTTCTCCATATTGGAACTTGCGCGATGTAGCGCTTATGAGGACGAAACTTGAATCACTTCCCATCACGTTCATATCAGGGTCGCCATCATCGGAAGTCGCTCGCCTGATCGACAGTAACTATTTGGAAGGCGGCAAGGTTGGAAAGCAATTTCTGAAGCGAAGAAGATTTACTAATGCGCCAGATTCATACCACCGCACAATTCGCGCCGGGATTGAAAAAGGCTCAGTCTTAGTCTCGGTAGCTAGTAAAAGCTACATAAATTCCTTCGCTTGCAAGAAATGCAATACCAGGCCAAAGTGCGAGTGTGGTTTCCCCCTAAAAATGAAATCACAGAGAGAGATTCTCTGCACAATCTGTGGAAACACGAATGCCCAACTTCGATGTCGAGAATGTAACGGCATTGAATTCATCGCATTGGCAAAAGGTATCGAGCGAGTTAAGGAGGAGTTCAGTAAGAGTTTTCCTAACATTCCTATTTATATTTCGACAGCAGAGAAAGACATCTCGACTTTTGCCCCCAACTCGATTGTCGTTTCAACGCCTGGTGTGGAGCCTCGGATGGTGAGATACGAGGGGCTAGTACTGCTTGATGGTGTTTCGCGAATGAATCGACCTACCTTACGCAGTGAAGAGCTACTCGCAAATCATTGGTTACGTCTTGTAGCGCTCACCACGGAGGATGCCTCTGTTTATAGTTCACTACCAATAAGCAATCGGATTTCACAAGCTTTAATCGCCGCGAACCCATATAGATTTACGAGCTCGTTACTTCGCGAACGGAAGGAGACGAAACTTCCACCTTATTACCGAGTAATTCAGGTCAAAGGTGATGGGCTCTCTACTCTCGCCGAAAAAATCACTGCTGAATTTCCGGGGGTAGAGATTTCGAAGATTTCTAAGAGTGGTGAGTTGATTATTCGGGCAGAAGTAGGAAATTCACAAGAGGTTATAAGTGCGTTGCACTCCCTTTCAAAATATCGTGCGGCTTCTAGTAAGAGCTATCTTGAATTAGAGATCGATCCGCACGATATCTAGGTAGAATTGGATCATGCCAATCCAGCCCATCAGATACTTTGGTGACCCGGTACTAACCACTCCGGCGAGCGAAGTTATTGATTTTGATAAGGAACTCCGTCAACTTGTTACGGATTTAACTGAAACGATGCTGGATGCTCCGGGGGCAGGTTTGGCCGCACCCCAGATTGGTGTCCCACTTCGAGTTTTCGTCTGGGATGTTGATGAGGCGCTAGGACACTTAGTGAATCCTTCACTTGATCTGAGTGAAGAGATGCAAGATGGAGAAGAGGGCTGCCTGTCGTTTCCAGAACTTCGCTATGACACTCCCAGGGCGATGCGAGCGGTAGCAAAAGGCTTCAATATGTATGGCGAGCCGATTGTTGTTGAAGGTACAGCTTTTCTCGCTCGCGCTCTGCAACACGAGACCGATCATCTAAACGGCGTTCTCTTCATCGATCGACTTGCGCAAGACGTTCGAAAGCAAGCGATGAAAGAGATTCGCTCTTCGGACTGGTTTCTTGAGGCAGCTTCGTCAGGAAGCGCGCCTGATATTCGAATATCTCCGCACCAGACTTTCGGTAAAGGTATTTGATTTGAAGGTCGTTCTAGCGTCAACTTCTCTGCTGGCGCTACCGACATATATTGCGCTGAAACAAAGTGAGCATGAGTTCCTTGCTTTAATTACAAAGAGCGAGGAGCGCTCAGGACGGGGCCAAAAAATTCAAGAGAGTGAACTAACTCTCTCTTTAGCTTCAGAGAAAATAGTTAGAGTTTCGGGGCACGACGATCTCTACAACGCACTAACTCAGCTGAAACCAGATATCGTTATAGCAATTTCATTTGGCTTGCTAGTAAAACCGAATTCACTCACCATACCCAAGTACGGATGGATTAATCTTCACTTCTCGTTACTTCCAAAATTTAGGGGAGCGGCGCCCCTGGCGCGAGCAATACTTGCCGGAGAGAGCAAATCAGGCGTTTGTGTATTTCAACTCGATGCCGGGATGGATACCGGTCCCATTTATCGCGCCCGTGAGATTCCGTGCGATAGCGGAACGAATGGTGAGTTATTGGAGGTATTCGCGAAGATAGGTAGCGAGGAGGTACTTAGTACTCTCTCTATGATTGAAGGAGGCAGCGCTGCCCAGCCACAATCTGGAGAACCATCATTTGCCCCAAAAATCAGCTCTGATGAATTGAGATTGAATTTTGAGCTTGAAAGTCACCTGCTTTTACGGAGAATAAGGGCGTTTTCACCGCGACCGGGGTCTTGGTGTGAATATCAAGGGAAACGAATAAAAATAATTGACGCTAAACCTTATGAAGGGCTTGTAAGCAAACCCGGCGAAGTAATCTCACTTTCCCCTTTAGTTATCGGGTTTCTTGGCGGAGCTTTAGAGATCACCAAGGTGCAAGAGGCGGGAAAGCGCTTGATGACAGGAAGTGAGTGGACCCGCGGATCGCGTGTGCAAGTGGGCGATTTCTTTGAGTAGTAGGTCATTTCTAAAACCTCCTCGACAACTGGCTTGGGAGCTTCTTTTTGATGTTGAATATTTGAATCTATATAGCAATATCGTTCTTCCTAAAGCTTTAAATGAGAGCGGATATGACAAGCGGGATAAGGGTTTAGTCACCGAACTTGTCTACGGAACTCTGCGTATGCGTGGCTTTTGCGACAGCGCAATCAGAATTCACTTAGATCGAAAAATTGAAGATTTAGACCTTAAAGTTTTAACGACTTTGAGATTAGGTGTCTACCAAATTCTCATCATGCGAATGCCCGCGCACGCTGCCGTAAATGAGACCGTGGATTTGGCCAAGATTGTCTGCGGAAAGAGTGCCGCATCCCTTGTGAACGCGGTTATGCGTAGAGTATCGGAGCATCCTGACCATAATCCTTCGGAATTGGAGGATAAGTATTCACATCCGACTTGGATCATCAACGCACTTAGAGATGCTTTAGGTAACGAAGAATTAGTTATTGCGCAATTAGAGGCTGATAATGTGATCGCAAACCCGACTTTGATACCGTGGCCGGGTCGAGCATCAACTGAAGAGATGCAAGAAGCAGGAGCTGAACAAATTCCCGGAAGTGTTAGGGCTTTCACATTTAAAGGATCCCCGGGCGAAATTGCCGCGGTACGGGAGCGACGCGCCGGCGTTCAAGATCTTGGTTCCCAGATTGTGGTAGAGAGGTTTTACGAAACTTATCAACCCAAACTCCGCTGGCTGGATTTATGCGCAGGGCCCGGGGGAAAGGCTGCCTATCTGGATTCACTAATTAGTGACGGGGAATTTATCGCTAACGAACCAGGAAAAGAGCGAGTGAGACTGGTTGAACAAGTTGTACGAAGGGCGAAAGTTACTTCTTTCGATGGTCGCAATATTCCTGATGAGATTGGCACTTTTGATCGGATCCTTATCGACGCTCCCTGTACCGGGATAGGCGCGCTCCGCCGTCGGCCAGAGGTTCGCTGGCGACGTAAAGCCACTGATTTGCGATCTCTTCTGGCATTGCAAAGCGAATTGCTCGATAGCGCAGCGGCGAAATTGCACGTTAATGGAATTCTCGGTTATGCGACGTGTTCACCACATCTTGCAGAGACGAAATTGCAGGTGTCGGATTTCCTTAAACAGCATAAGAACTTTGAGAGGATATCAGTTGGTTCTGGAGCGGACCCTGATGGAGATCTGCAACTCTGGACTTTTAAAGATGGCACGGATTGCATGTTCCTTTCGCTGCTGAAGCGGAAGAGTTGAGAAGATAGGGTTCAAACATGATTCGAATCTGTCCTAGCATTCTCAATGCGAATTTCGATGATTTACCAGGGGAGATTCTAAAGATTTCAGAGGTGAGCGATCTGCTCCATTTAGATGTTATGGATGGGAAGTTCGTACCAAATTTTACCTTTGATTTCGCTAAGGCCAGTGCAATCATTTCCGCATCCAAGTTACCGGTGGATGTCCATCTAATGATTGCCGACGCAGATAACGAAGCGATACCTTACGCAAAAACCGAGGCGCTGAGTATCACGATTCACTTTGAGGCTTGCACAAATCCACTGGCCACGCTCAAGCGAATTCGTAGTTTCGGAAAAAGAGCCGCTCTAGCGGTAAAGCCAAATACCCCATTCGGTGCAATTGAAGAATTGATTCAAGAGTGCGACATGATTTTGATTATGACAGTAGAACCGGGGTTCGGTGGTCAATCATTTATGAAAGAGATGCTTCCGAAGGTTGAAGCAGCACGTAATTATCTTGACCAGAAGGGTTATCGAGATATTTGGCTAGAGGTAGATGGCGGAGTAAATGAAGAGACAATCGCATTGGCTCGCAGAGCGGGTGCGGATACATTTGTTGCCGGTTCCGCTGTTTTTAAGTCAGAGAATCCTGCTGGAGTAGTTGAAACTCTCCGACATCTTGCAGATGCTGTGAAGTAGAATCCTCACTTAAGCCGAGAGGGGCAATACCTTGAAGACTTTTGATTCATTATGGTCTGAGCTAAATAGCAAATTAGAGAGCGATCCGGCACCTAATACAGATTCGGGCACGATTGCTGCGCTTGAAAAGGGAACCCACTTCATCGCAAAGAAGGTTATCGAGGAAGCGGGCGAAGTAATGCTGGCCGCAGAAGCTCAAAGCAATAATGACCTTGCGCAAGAGATTTCGCAGCTTTTGTACTGGATTCAAGTCTTGATGCTCGATAAGAAATTGACCCTAGAAGACATTTATCGGAGGCTCTAATGACACTATCCGTTGCGCTCCCAAATAAAGGAGCACTAGCCGAAGATGCTACTGCCATTTTCCGCGAAGCGGGATACCGGTTAAGAAATGATGCTCGTGAGCTTTCCTTTTTTGATTCGCAGAATGATGTCGAGTTTTTTTATCTTCGCCCGCGCGATATCGCAACCTATGTATCCGCCAGTCAGATTGATATTGGAGTAACCGGAAGAGATCTGCTTATCGATAGTGCCAAAGGTGCCATTGAGAGATTGGCTCTAGATTTTGGACATAGTGAGTTTCGCCTTGCCGCAAGTGCTTCAGCACTTAATAACGGTGATGTCTCTGAGAATAACCTTCAAGGAAAAAGAATTGCAACGGCTTACCCAGGACTTGTCCGTGACTTTCTTTCCGACAAAGGCATAAGCGCGGAAATTGTTGCCCTTGATGGCGCGGTTGAAGGCGCCATTAAGTTGGGTGTGGCCGACTTGATCGTAGATGTTGTTGCAACTGGAAACACCATCAAACAAGCGGGCTTAAAGATTTTCGGTCCCACAATTCTTGCTAGCGAAGCCATATTGGTGACTAGGCCGGAATTTCAATCGGCTGCACTTGATGTACTTATTCGACGAGTATCGGGTGTGGTAATAGCGCGCAAATATGTCTTAGTGGACTATGACATCGAGAAGAAGACGTTAGAGCAAGCTTGCGCCATAACCCCAGGACTTGAGTCGCCCACAGTATCTCCGTTACAGAAGGAGGATTGGGTTGCAGTTCGAGCCATGGTTAAACGCAATGAAGTTCACGGGGTGATGGATAAACTCTGGGAGATCGGGGCACGCGGAATTCTTGTCACAGATATTCATTCTTGCCGTCTTTAGTTCTTCACAATCAATTCAATAAGGGGATGACTTCAGCCAGACTCTC
>RGYL01000038.1 GCA_010032085.1 Actinomycetota bacterium | reverse complement strand
GAGCGCTTGGAATCTATCAGCGCTTTCTTCCGTTTTATCGTTGCCCATTTTGAATGGCCCGACATTAGGCGCCCACCTTCATTGCTTCCCTACAAATTACGTCAACAAAGTATCTATGAATTCGATTATCGCCGGTGAGTTCTGGATGGAATGAAGTTGCAAGTAATGAATTGCTACGGACGGCCACAACTCTGCCTTCTACTCTTGCAAGAACTTCCACCCCTTCACCGCAACGCTCAATCCATGGAGCCCGGATAAATACTGCTCGGAATTTGGGATCAGTAATTCCCTTAAATTCGATATCCATCTCAAATGAATCTACTTGGCGCCCAAAGGCATTTCGTCTAGTGGTTACATCTAGACCTCCGAAACTTTCTTGACCTTCGATGGCGCCCAGAACTTCCTCGGAGATTAAAATCAATCCGGCGCAAGATCCATAAGTTGGCATCCCAGCTTTTATACGTTGGCGAATTGCATCAAAGAGGCCAAAGCTTCGCGCCAACTTACTTATTGTCGTTGACTCGCCTCCTGGAATAACGAGCGCATCTATGCGCTCTAAATCTGAGAGGGACTTGACCGTAATTGCATCAACGCCACAATCGCTCAAGGATTTGATGTGTTCGCGGACATCGCCTTGGAGCGCTAAGACTCCAACAATCACTTTTGCTACCAGCCTCGTTCTGCTAAGCGATGCGGGACTGGAATATCAGCGACGTTAATACCAACCATCGCTTCACCTAATCCACGAGATTGGTCGGCGACAACTTTTGCATCGGTGTAGTAAGTCACGGATTTCACGATTGCTGCCGCTCGTTTAGCAGGATCACCGCTCTTGAAGATTCCCGAACCAACAAATACTCCATCAGCGCCAAGTTGCATCATCATCGCCGCATCTGCTGGAGTTGCGATTCCCCCGGCAGTAAATAGAACGACTGGGAGTTTTCCCGCCTGGGCTACTTCCTTTACTAATTCATAAGGCGCCTGTAACTCTTTAGCTGCTACGTAAAGCTCATCCTCGCGCATTGATGTAAGTTTGCGAATTTCTGCGGAGATCGAGCGCATGTGGGTTGTGGCGTTGGAGACATCGCCAGTTCCTGCTTCTCCTTTGGAGCGAATCATTGCTGCGCCTTCATTAATTCGTCGTAGCGCCTCCCCGAGATTTGTAGCGCCGCATACAAACGGAACGGTGAAATTCCACTTATCTATATGGTTGGTGTAATCAGCCGGAGTTAGAACTTCAGATTCATCAATGTAATCAACGCCGATGGCTTGGAGAATTTGCGCCTCAACGAAGTGACCAATTCTTGCCTTTGCCATAACGGGAATTGAGACTGTCGCCTTTATCTCTTCAATCATGTCAGGGTCTGACATACGCGCCACTCCACCTTGGGCGCGAATATCGGCCGGAACCCGTTCCAGCGCCATGACAGCGACGGCGCCAGAGTCTTCGGCAATCTTTGCCTGCTGGGCATTCACCACATCCATGATGACGCCGCCCTTAAGCATCTCCGCCATACCTCGCTTCACGCGCGAAGTACCCGTTAATTGTTTCTCAGCCATGGCGCGATTCTACTTAAAAAGAGAAATTCGGCGATTTCAGGGGGGAAAGAAGGGAATTAGCCATTCTTACGGCGCGGGAGTTGGCTTACTAAAGGAGATCTCCGGGGCCTTATCAGTTAGAAAAATCCAGGTCTGGCCAGTCGCGAATTTCGCTACCTCGCCGTTTTCTAGTAACCAAGTTGTGGGTGCGGTTGGACTCGTTCTGCTCCAACGAATTTTTGTAACAGTTCCGTCCCGGAATAAAAATGCATCACCGGTTCCGACCACATCGCTCTTCGGCGTAACCCCGCCAAACTTATCCCCGTATTCGGAAGGCGCGATTTTCACTAATTGGACCAGCATCATGTTTGATCCGAGATGCTCTCCTGATTGTGCCAAATTGGGGCGCCCATCAAAGTTTAAATTGAACTTCTCCTTCTCTTGATTCCAAATCAACTCGTATGAAGCGTTGGGCCAACTCACTCTTGCTCCGGTCACCGGAAGTGCAAATTGGGAAATTTCTCCATGTTCCCAGCCAACGCTTTTAACTTGCGCCACTTCATCTGATTTTTCTAAGAGTAGTGGCAGTCGAACCATCATGGCGTATGGCGCGTTTCGAGTTGAATCATTGAAATAGATTGTTGGTGGATTGCGTTCGGCGCTTAGATTCACGAGTTCGGATTGCGCCAGCACGGGTCGTAATTTGCTCTGTGCGCCACTGTAAACAAAACCAACTCTGCCAAATTGCGCCAAGATATCTATATCTGAAATTCGAGCGGAACGGACTGGACCAAGAATTTCTGGATAGGTTGAGCTATAGATTCCCATCAAACGGGTAAGACCGGCTTCAACCTGGGTAATGAAAACTACATCAGCAGATTCAACACCCTCTTGTGGATGCGCATAAGTTGTATCATCAAATTTAACGGCAATGACTTTTCCGTTACCGCCAACCTCACCAGTAAGAATGTTCCTCTCAGGTTCTGGTGCGCTCCTGCCAAAGGGTGACTCAAGATTTGCACAAGAAGTTAGGAGCAGCACTAACGTGGCCAAAAGTGAAACCACGAATTTCCGGCTATAGAACATCGTCCTCAAAGGGGTAAGTGACTGGAAGAGGCGCCCGGCCAGCGAGGCGGAATACGCGATAAATGAGCTTCGCGCGTCGGTTGAGAGTTGCCCGAACTGCCTCTTGATGTATCGAGATAGATGTCCGCAATCGATCTGTGATGACATCAAGTTCCTTGAACGCCTCCGGATAAATATGCGGGATATCACTCTCATCGCGCAACAATTTCAACGCTTCAGAAAGTCCACTCTCAGCTTCACTTCGATCGGAAATCTCTGCCTCGCGCGCTTGGTGCGCAGCGGCGGTGAGAATCAAATTTGTAGCTGGATCAATCTCACGAAAGTGTGCGATTTCTTGAGCCAGCGCTGCTCTTCGTTGCAGAATCGAATCCAAATTAGCCCAAGATGTCTCAACTCGATGGTGGAGACGATCTAGTCGATTCGCCGAAAAAGTCAGATACCAGATAAATAGGAGAGCCAAAATCAACGAGAGCGCGAAATAATTCATTTAGTCATCCTCTCTACCTAGGAATCTGAGCCAGGAGCGTGGTTCATTTCCAACACTTACTTTTTCAGTTACGCCTCGAGCAATTTCATAGACATTCATAACTTCCGGCCCCACCTCGCTCCAGTCAAATCTCTTAGCGCCCTCTCTAGCTCGTTGCTGTAATTGCGCACGATTGGATGGATTGTTAGATAGATTGATGATCTGTCTGGCAAGATCAGATGAATCCTCATTTTTGAAGGTGAGGCCGTATCTCCCACCTCCTAGAACGCTTTCAAAGGCTGGCAAGTCGCTTGCGACAATTGCGGCTCCCGAAGCCATCGCCTCAGCCAGAATTATTCCGAACGATTCTCCTCCGGTATTAGGAGCGACATAAATATCTATTGAACGTAAGAAGCTCGCTTTCTCAAGTTCGCTTAGACGTCCTAAAAAACTTACTTTGCTACGCAAGCTCGGTGGGACCGATTGCATAAGTTCAAGACCCTCTCCGGGCCCCGCGATAAGAATTCTCGCGTTAGGAACCGACTTTACGATCATGGGCAGGGCCTTTAACAGCAGATCAAGGCCTTTGCGGGGTTCATCGAAGCGACCCAGGAATCCAATAGTTAACTCTCTTTGCCATTCTTCGCGGGGTTGAGCTGAAGCGAATGAATCTACGGCAATTCCATTTGGGATAACCACGGCATCGGTATCCAGATGAATAGTTAAGGTTTCTCGAGCCACTTCACTTACTGCGATTCGCGCTCGTAATTTTTCAATAACAGGTTCAAGTAAAGGGGCAATCGCAAATGCAACTTTTTGCTTCGGTGCAGCGACGTGAAACGTCCCCACCATGGGACCTTCTGCAATTGAACACGCGAGTAATGAGAGTGAAGGAATTGCCGGTTCATGTAGATGCATGACATCAAAATCACTCTTATGGATCCATTGTCGAACTCGGGTTGCTGCCACGGGGCCAAATAAAACTCGCGCGACTGCGCCGTTATATGGAATTGCTACCGGTCGACCTGCGACCACAACAAAATCTTCTTTGACATCTTTTTCATCTAAAGCAGGTGCAAGAACTGAGATTTCATGTCCTTGATTTTGAAAATAGCGCGCTAAATCTTTTATATGCGCCTGGACACCACCGGGTACATCCCAGGCATACGGCGATACCATTCCAATTTTCACAGATTATTACCCCGCTCAATGAAATCAGCATCATCTATAAATATTCGCTGTTGCATATGCCAAGATGCCGGATCGGCAGAGATGTCTTCTGCAAAGGCGTTCGCTAACGCCTGGGTGACGCGCTCCACTTCAATTTTCAATTCGGCATCCCGATTGACCCTAAATGGTCCTTTAAATTTGATATGAATTCCGCTGTCAGTAAATGAAACGAAAGCTGTGATTAAGTCAGCTTTCGTTCTAAGTGCAAGAAGTGCTGGACCTGCGGGCATTCTTGCTTTGCGATTGAAGAAATTCACATCGATTCCAGAACGCGAAAGATCTCTATCTGCGACTAAAGCTACGAGAGAGCCTTGATTTAGGAATCCTTCGAGTTGGTCAATAACGGATTTATCGAGATCAAGAACTTTCATCCCCATCGACTCTCGATGCTTAAGAAATTTTCGAAAGAGCCGCTCCGGCCTTAAATGTTCGGCAACTGTGTGAACCTTTACCCCTTTGCTGCAAAAATAAAGGCCGGCATGATCCCAATTTCCCGCGTGCGGGAGCGCAACAATCACCCCTCGTCCGCTCGATGCTCCATCAAAAAGCAGATGTTCATTCTCCGTTGAAACCGTGGTCGAATATCGATCTACGTTCCAATCCCCGATTCTAAAAGTGTCGCACCAATATCGCATCGAGCTCTGTAAGCCAGCCTTTACGAGCGCTTCGATTTCACTCTTGCTTTTCCCGACTCCCACTGCTTCATAGTTACTTCGAAGGCGTTGCACTCGCTTGCCATTTCTTTTGTATGCGCGGGCGGCTAGAAAATTGAAAAATTTGTATGCGCTTCGTTCCGGAAGTAATCTTAGAAATCTCCAAAGAACGCTATACGCTGCATATGTAACCCAATCAGATACAACTTTCACGAGCGGTAAACGACTCGCATTCTTTGTATTACTGTCACAACGCTAAGAAGTACTAGAACCATCAGGCTGATCTCCAAAGCGAACGGAACGTTCAATCCGGTGAGACCGGTTCCAGCCAAAGTGATTATTAGTCGCTCAGCCCGTTCGGCAATTCCGACTGAACACTCAATTCCAAGGCTCTCTGCCCGCGCTCTTATATACGGGATTAGCCCCCCTATAAGAAGAAATGCGAGCGCAACATATTGAAAGTCAGAATCGAGATTTCGTAAGTAGAGCCAGATTCCAATCGCAATTGCTGCATCACTTATTCGATCTAAAGTTGAATCTAAAAGTGCGCCCCATTTTGTTCCTTGCTGATTCGAAAGTCGAGCCATAGTTCCATCGAATAAATCACTAAGGGCAAAGAAAGAAATGAAGATTGTCCCTAGAAATAGTTGGTCGCTACCGAAAAAATAGAGGGCCGAGATACACACACCGAGCGTGCCAAAAACGGTTAGTGCGTTCGCGCTTACCCCAACTCTTAGCAAACCCCTGCATATCGGGGTTATCACTCTTGTGACCGGCGCTTTGAAACGGCTTTGAATCATTGGGTACATCGTAGGCTCTACTTGTGATTGAGCCGAGAATACGCCTACTTCTCGCTTTCGATAAAGCGACCACCATCTCCCCGCACCTGCAGGCCGCTCAAGGGATTACAGACGCTCTAACTCTCCTATCGCTGGATAAGAATTCGAAGGTAACTAAAGACTTAGAAACTGATTTTGAAATATTTCTAATGTTGGTAGATGCGCGAACTGGCATTTCCCCTGCGATGGTCGACGTTTGGCAAAGTTATGCCGAACGGCAATTTCCACGTTTATTGCTGGTGCAAGGTTTGGAGTTTGCTGAGAGCGATTTTGATGACATCGTCTTGATTGGAAATAGGGTACTTGAACAATTCGCCACGCCATTTCTAGTCTTGCATGACGATCTCGGACAGCCAACAGCATTAATCTCATTGGAAGATAATCTGGTGCACGACTATTCGGGCGCCCTAGCCCGACGTTATTCCGCTGAATCTGAGTTAGTAGACATCGTTGCTGATTTTCAAGAGGAGTACCTGCAACTTTATAGCGACCTCGGTGAAGATGGATTTCAACAAGGAATTTTTGCGATAGCACTTCCGGTAGGAATAGAGAAAAAGTTTGGTATAGCCGAGCTTAATTCGATTTTGGAAGTTCTCGCCAAGCGCTAGCTAATTCGCTTCTGGTTTCACTTAATAATTTGGGTAGAACTTTTGTTTGGCCAATCAAGGGCATAAAGTTGGCATCACCGCTCCATCTTGGAATTACATGTTGATGAATATGCTCGGCAACTCCAGCTCCTGATATTGCGCCTTGGTTCATGCCTAAATTGAATCCTGCAGGTTTAGATACTTTTCGCAATACCTTCATAGCATCAGTACTCAAATCAAAAATCTCTTTCCGTTCTTCGCTCGTAATATCGGTGAGATCTGCAACATGTCGAAAAGTGCAGATAAGTAAATGTCCTGGGTTATATGGGTAGAGATTGAGCACGACGTATGCAAGTTCGCCGCGATAGATGATTAGTGAAGTTTCGTCATCTCCCTTTGGAATCTCGCAAAAGGGACAGTCCACATCATTTCCCTTTAGTGGTCGATTCTCGCCGGAAAGATAAGCCATCCGATGTGGCGCCCAGAGCCTCTGCCATCGATCTGGAACACCAACGCCATCGATCTCATTCATTGCCTTGCTAGACCTGGGTTCTCTCTTGCACCGATTTAAGAACCAGTGCAATCGCATCCTTTATGGGAACGCCGTTTTTCTGATCCCCATTTCTAAATCTAAATGAGACGGCATTTGCTTTCTGATCTTCCTCGCCAGCAATCATCATAAATGGAACCTTTTCGGCCTGGGCATTGCGAATCTTTTTCTGCATCCGATCATCGGAGTTATCCAGTTCGGCTCGGATGCCGGCGCGCTTCATTTCGGCAATAACCTCTCCAAGATAAGGAGCAAAGGCCTCAGCAACTGGAATACCTCTTACTTGAACCGGTGCGAGCCACGGAGGGAAAGCGCCGGCGTAATGCTCTGTTAATACCCCAAAGAATCTTTCAATAGAGCCAAAGAGGGCGCGATGAATCATTACCG
>RGYL01000037.1 GCA_010032085.1 Actinomycetota bacterium | reverse complement strand
ACAGGTAAAAGAGCGGATTGAAGATAGCGAATTTACCTTGCTCTTACATGAGTCAGGTTCACAAAAATTCTCCGAGGTAGTCGGCGGTAAACCTCCAAAAGAGATTAACTTAATAATTGGACCTGAAGGTGGAATCTCTGATGACGAAGTTGCACTCTTTGAAAAAGCTGGAGCTAAGTGCGTCGTGCTAGGTAATCCCGTATTTCGATCTGCCCATGCTGGAGTAGCAGCGCTGGCCGCAGTTCAAAGTGGATTTGGAATTTGGTAGAAATGAACTGCATATTTTGCAAAATTACAAATGGTGAAATTCCCACTAATTTTCATTATGAAGGCGAACGAGTCATAGCCTTTGCAGACTTAAATCCACAAGCGCCCACTCATCTCTTACTTGTTCCAAAGTCTCATTACGAAAATGCTGCCGAATTAGCAAAAGGCGATCCAAATGCATTGGTGGAAATCTTTAGCGCAGCAGAGCAATTAGCAAGAGAATTTAATCTTGAGGGCTATCGCACCGTATTCAATACCGGCGCTGCTGCCGGACAGTCGGTATTTCACGCTCATCTCCACTTACTGGGTGGAAGAGCGTTTAGTTGGCCGCCCGGTTAGAATGGGGCTAATGGAGAGAACGGTTCTGACGCTTCCGCAAGACATCCCAAGCGTCTCCTTAACTGGCCCGAATGATTCCTATATCCGCGCGGTTGAGAAGGCTTTTCCTGAGGTAGCGATAACGGTGCGCGGCAATGAAGTGATTCTGCGTGGACCGAGTGGATCAATTCAAAACGTTGAAAAATTAATCTCTAATTTCCTCTCGGTTGTGCGAGCTGGCCAACCGCTTAGTGATGACGCGGTTCGACGCTCCATTGCGATGATCCTCGGTGATGGAAACGAGACGCCAGCTGAAGTTTTAACGCTTAATATTTTGAGCAATCGGGGCAAGACAATTCGCCCTAAAACGGTAAATCAGAAGCGTTATGTCGACGCAATCGATAAGAACACGGTCACATTTGGCATTGGACCTGCTGGAACCGGAAAGACCTATCTTGCGATGGCTAAGGCGGTACAAGCCCTTCAATCCAAACAAGTAAATCGAATTATCCTCACTCGCCCCGCAGTTGAAGCTGGCGAGCGACTTGGATTCCTACCAGGCACACTCCATGAAAAGATCGACCCATATCTAAGGCCGCTCTTTGATGCTTTGCATGACATGTTGGATCCCGACGCAATTCCAAGGCTGATGTCTTCAGGAACTATTGAAGTTGCACCGCTTGCCTATATGCGCGGAAGGACGTTAAACGATTCATACATTATTTTGGACGAAGCCCAAAATACTTCACCCGAACAGATGAAAATGTTCTTAACTCGCCTTGGTTTTGGTTCCAAGATGGTTGTAACTGGGGATATAACGCAAATCGATTTACCAAATCATCAAGAGTCGGGACTTGCAGTTGTCAGAGCCATTCTTGAGGGAATCTCGGATATAGCCTTTATGGATCTAACTTCTGAAGATGTTGTAAGGCATCGCCTAGTGAGTGAGATTGTTGATGCTTATGGAAGGTTTGATGCTGAGTCTGGTGTAAATCGTGCAGCCCGACGCGCCAATAAACCACGCTCGCTAAGGAGTGATCGCTAACAACAGCCAAGTGCTGAGGGCGCCATGAATATAGAAATTACAAATCTTGCCTCAATCAATTCCAATTCGGATCGAATAAATGAGGATCGAATTAAGAGTGTTGCTGCCTACTCATTAGCCCAACTGGAGTTGCATCCTGATTGCGAACTAAGTATTTCTTTAGTGGGGGAGATTGAGATGAGCTCACTTCATATGCAGTGGATGAATGAATCTGGGCCCACCGATGTGCTCTCATTCCCTATGGATGAGTTAAAGCCAAATTCGGCAGCTCAAGGTCCTGGTGTATTGGGTGATATCGTTCTTTGTCCAAGTTATGCAAAGTCACAAGCAGAACAAGCGGGACATTCATTGCAGGATGAGTTAGAACTCCTCACCGTGCATGGGGTCTTACATCTACTTGGGTTTGATCATCGCGATCCGGAGGAAGAGCGCGTCATGTTCTCTATGCAGGATGAATATTTGAAAGGTTGGCGCATCCAGATATGAGCATCTATTTGATCTCGGTCGTTGCACTGCTTCTGCTTTTTGCAGGCTTCCTCGCGGGTAGCGAGAGCGCCATAAACTCAATTTCACGAGTAATAGTCGAAGAACTAGAGACAAAGTCCTCCAAGCGCGCGGCCTGGGTACAAAAAGTCTTAGCCGAGCCAGCGCGTTACCTAAATGTTGTGCTTTTCGTCCGCAAAGCTGCGGAGTTAACCGCTACGGTCTTGGTTGCCGAAAGCCTTGTAGACCAATTTGATTCACTTGTAGTTGCGATGAGCACCGCAGTAGCTGTGATGCTAGTTCTATCTTTTGTAGTTGTTGGTGTTGGACCACGAACTCTAGGTAAACAACATGCCGGCGCATGGATTGTGCCGGCTAGCATCGTTGCAGTCGTTCTATCTAAAGTTCTAGGACCGATAACTACTCTGCTAATTGCGATTGGAAATGCCATAACTCCCGGAAAGGGTTTTAAGACTGGTCCTTTTGCTAATGAGGCTGAGTTACGAGATCTCGTTGATCAAGCCCATGAACGTGGTTTGGTAGAGGAATCTGAGCACGAGATGATTCATTCAGTTTTTGAATTAGGCGACACTTTGGTTAGAGAGCTGATGGTTCCGCGCACCGAAATGGTCTGGATAGAAGGTAGTAAAAATTTACGACAGGGCCTCTCTCTGGCACTTCGCTCCGGATTTACTCGAATCCCAGTCGTTGGCGAAAATCTCGATAACATAATTGGAATTGCTTATGTTAAAGATCTTGCAAAGCGGACCCATGAATACCGTGAATCAGAACAGAGTGAATTAGTTTCGCAACATCTCCGCCCCGCTACATTTATCCCAGAAACAAAGACCGCAGCTGAGCTATTAAAAGAGATGCAGCGTGACCAGATCCATCTTGCGATAGTGGTTGATGAGTATGGCGGCACAGCTGGATTGATAACAATTGAGGATTTGCTCGAGGAAATAGTGGGTGAAATTGCCGATGAATATGATGATGATCTAGATGAAATTGAATGGATTGAAGCGGGCAAGAAAGCGCGGGTATCTGCGCGACTGCATATTGAAGATCTAGCTGATCATCTTGAGGTCGAGTTAGATGAGAATGAACGAGAAGATGTAGATACCGTGGGTGGATTTATGGCAAAAGTTCTCGGAAGAGTTCCTATTCCGGGCAGCGAGATTGAACTACATGGCTGGCGCATAACCGCAGAGCGACCCATCGGTCGAAGACATCGAATCGGTACCGTTTTGGTGGAGCGCGGAAATACCGAAGCGAAGCCATAAGGTTCACCAATGCGAATTCTCCGCTTCACACCGCCCAACGGTTCAAAATTGGGAACGGATCCACTCTTTGGAATCTTGGAGGATGAGGCAACTATCCGAGTTCTATCTGGGGATCCACTCTATTCGGGCATTCACCCCCGAGAGGAAGTTATTGATTTAGATTCGGTACGAATTCTCGCTCCCGTTATCCCGAGGAGCAAAGTTGTATGTGTAGGAAAGAACTATGTCGATCATGCAAAGGAGATGGGTGGTGAAGTTCCCAAAGAACCTGTCATCTTCATCAAACCAAACACTTCAGTGATTGGCCCAAATGATGTAATTCAATGGCCTAAACAGAGTGAACGAGTAGATCACGAGGCTGAATTAGCGGTCGTTATCTCAAGAATTTGTAAGGATGTGCCACCTTCGCGCTATCAAGATGTCATCTTCGGTTACACAATTGCAAATGATGTTACTGCTCGCGACATTCAAAAGAGCGATGGTCAATGGACGAGAGGGAAAGGTTTTGACACATTCTGTCCACTCGGCCCATGGATAGATATCGATTTCAAGCCGGGAAATCAGAGATTAACCGCTGAGGTGGCGGGTGAGATCAAGCAGGATGCCAAATTAGATGAGATGGTCTTTGATATTCCAACCATTATTAATTTCATCACTAGTGCAATGACTTTGTTGCCGGGGGATGTAATTCTCACGGGAACGCCAGCTGGAGTTGGCCCTATGAAAGCCGGGGGAGAAGTAAAGGTAAAAATTGAAGGACTTGGGGAATTAGTAAATAAGGTATCGGCACGTGGCTAGAGAAGTTCGGACTCGATTTGCTCCCTCGCCGACCGGAGATTTACATGTCGGCAATATACGAACCGCTTTATTTGATTGGGCATATGCTCGTCACACAGGTGGAAAGTTAATATTTCGTATTGAAGATACCGATCGTGAACGAGTTACCGATGAATATATAGCTCGTGCAATCGAGACTTTGAAATGGCTAGGGCTTGAGTGGGATGAAGGCCCAGAAGTCGGCGGTGAATTCGGGCCGTATCTACAATCCCAGAGGCTAGATATTTACACGGAGTGGGCAGATACATTTTTGAAAAATGGCGACGCATATAACTGTTATTGCTCAACCGAGGAGCTTGAGGCAAGACGTGAAGCTCAGCGAAGTGCCAATCAAGCGCCGGGTTATGACGGAAAGTGTCGAAATCTCTCTGATGGCGAGATTGAAAAATATCGCGGTGAAGGGCGAAAACCAGTAATTCGAATGCGTATGCCAGATGGCGAGACGCGCTTTAACGATCTCATTCGTGGCGAGGTCGTATTTGAGCATAAATATGTCCCTGATTTCGTCTTGATGCGCGCCGATGGCTCTCCGCTTTATACCTTGGCTGTGGCTGTCGATGATGTACTTATGAAAGTGACTCACATTCTTCGCGGCGAGGATTTGCTCTCGTCAACGCCTCGGCAAATTCGGGTTTATCAAGCAATGGGCGTCAAGGATGAAGATTTTCCAGAGTTTGCCCACCTTCCCTTTGTTATGGGAACAGATAACACCAAACTTTCAAAACGAAACGGCGAAGTATCAATCGCTTGGTACCGGGAAGAGGGTTTTCTCCCGGAGGCAATCTGTAACTATCTAGCTCTACTAGGTTGGTCGCCCGGAGATGATCGCGAAAATATAACCATGAAGGAGCTAGTTGATCTCTTCACAATCGAACGAGTCAATAGCTCGCCGGCTCGATTTGATATGAAGAAACTTGAGGCGATTAACGGCGACAAGATTCGCGCCTTAAGTATTGAGGAATTTTTAAAGCGGGCGTTGCCTTATCTCTTAAAGGAAGGGGTTATAAAGGGCGAAGCGTCTGAAGTAAAGGTAGTTCGCGATGCGTTGCCCATAATTCAGGAGCGAATTGCTCGAATGAAAGAAGTCGTCCCGATGTTGCGCTTTTTATTTGTTGAGGAGATTAGTTTTGATCAAGAGAGCGCTGCCAAATTAGCCGAGAGCGATTCTCAGAAAGTAATTAATACTGCAATCTCAGCGCTTGAGCCAGTTTCTAATTGGCAGCATGAAGCTATTGAAGGTGCGCTGCGGAGTGCATTGATAGATGGACTTGGATTAAAGCCGCGCAATGCATTTGGACCGGTGAGAATTGCAGTTACTGGAAGTCATATCTCCCCACCACTTTTCGAATCGATGGAATTGCTAGGCAGAGATCGCTCCATGGCGCGATTGAAAAGCGCAGTTAGATAGAGGCGTTTGCTCGGGGTATCCTTGGCCCGCTCGCGTGAGCGAGTCAATTTGGGGTATGGGGTAATTGGCAGCCCAGCTGATTCTGGTTCAGCTTGTCTAGGTTCGAGTCCTGGTACCCCAGCTAAAAATTGATTAATTTAAAAATTTAATAGCGTTAAACATGGCCCCGTCGTCTAGTGGCCTAGGACTCTGGCTTCTCAAGCCAGCTACGAGGGTTCGAATCCCTTCGGGGCTGCCATGTTTTTTACTTAGTGATTAATTCAACTCTTCTTGGCAATAAACTCTGTTAGTTTCACAGCGGTCGCAACTACAGCGGCTGCATGTAATCTCCCTGGTTGTCGGCCCAATCGTTCAATCGGTCCTGAAATACTCACTGCAGCAATCACGCGATTATTTGGTCCGCGCACTGGTGCCGATACAGATGCAACACCAGGTTCTCTTTCGCCAACGCTCTGGGCCCAACCACGGCGACGAACAGCAGACAATGCAGCTGCATTAAAGCGAGCGCTCATCAGTGCTTTATGTAATTTATCGGCATCTTCCCAAGCAAGAAGGATTTGTGCCGCAGATCCGGCGCTCATGGTCAGCGCCGCACCAACTGGAACTGAATCGCGCAAGCCGGACATTCGTTCTGCTGCTGCGACGCATATACGTTGTTCTCCCTGCCTTCGATAAAGTTGTGCGCTCTCACCGGTTGCATCACGTAATGCGGTTAGAGCAGGAGCAGCAGCGACGAGCAAGCGATCTTCACCCGCAGCCGCGGCAAACTCAGCATTTCGTGGCCCCAAAATAAATCGGCCATTTAAATCGCGCGCTACCAATCTGTGAAATTCAAGAGCAACAGCGAGGCGATGGGCAGTTGGCCTAGCAATCTTTGTTGTTTTTACAAGATCGGAAAGTGAATGTGGGCCAGCTTCGAGTACCGATAAAATCCGCAGGGCTTTATCTAATACGCCGACTCCGCTATTCTTCTTGTCCATAATCTGATAATGCCATCTCACCTATTGAGAAGGCAAACTAGGCGCGATTGGAGGTTTTATGGGCAAGACGCTGGCACAGAAGGTTTGGGAAGATCATGTTGTTCGAAGGGCTGATGGCGAGCCAGATTTACTCTATATCGACCTTCATTTAATCCACGAAGTAACTAGCCCACAAGCCTTTGATGGCTTGAGGCTTAATTCCCGCAAAGTTCGTCGCCCGGAGCTAACTCTTGCAACCGAAGATCACAATGTTCCTCCAACTCTAGATATTGATAAGCCCATCGCAGATCCCGTATCGCGCCTTCAAGTAGAGACGCTGCGGAAGAACTGTGCTGAGTTTGGTATCCGCATTCACTCCCTCGGTGACATAGAGCAGGGAATTGTTCATGTTGTGGGTCCGCAATTAGGAATTACTCAACCCGGGATGACAATTGTTTGTGGCGACTCACATACCTCAACACATGGCGCATTTGGTGCGCTTGCATTTGGAATCGGAACGAGCGAAGTAGAGCATGTTCTTGCCACCCAGACTCTGCCGTTAGTAAAACCAAAGATGATGGCGGTAAATGTAGAGGGAGAGCTAAAGGAAGGCGTTACTTCAAAAGACATCATTTTGGCGGTAATCGCGCAAATATCGACAGGCGGTGGCCAGGGCTACATCATCGAATATCGCGGATCTGCGATTCGTAAACTTTCAATGGAAGCGCGCATGACAATCTGCAA
>RGYL01000036.1 GCA_010032085.1 Actinomycetota bacterium | reverse complement strand
GTATTTATCGCGGTATTTCCGCTCACCTTTCTCTCAAATGCTTTTGCCCCCACAACCGGAATGCCGAAAGCGCTCCAATACTTTGCCGAATGGAATCCCGTCTCAACTATGGTCGCGGCTTGTAGGGAGCTTTTTGGTCTACAAAATATCTTTGGAGTGACCGCAAATTCTTGGCCGAGCCAGAACCCGTTAGCAATGTCCTTGATTTATATGGTCTTGATTATGGCGATTTTTGTTCCGCTTAGCATCCGTAAATACATCAATACCGCAACAAAGTAATAATTGCTTTAAGCAAATAAATCAGCAGCAAGTATCTTTACCGTTATATCTTTACCGTTCGGAGCCTTGTAGCTTCGTTCATCCCCAACGCTTGCTCCCATAACGGCCGCGCCGAGTGGAGATTGTTCGCTATAGACATCTAATTCACCACTTGCAATCTCGCGCGAGCCAAGTAGAAATTCCATTTTCTTTCCCATAATCTCAACGCTAACTTTCATGCCAGGTCCTACTTTTCCGGCTTCGCCACTCGGCGTTCCAATCTCTGCGCTCTCAAGCAGCGCCTTTAATTGCCGAATACGCGCCTCTAATTTTCCTTGTTCCTCGCGCGCCGCGTGATAACCACCATTTTCTTTTAAGTCACCTTCTGCGCGAGCAGCTTCTATTTTCTTAACAACTTCAGAACGTCCGGTTGTCTCAAGTTGGTGTAGTTCACCTTGAAGACGGTCAGCTGCTTCTTGGGTTAACCAGGTCTTGGCGCTCATAGGGGAGAGATGCTACTTATTGCTTGGGGCGACACTCAAGAACGCCGGCGTTTACCGCTTCAAGGCGAGTGGGGATTTCGGCTGTGATCTTTTGTGGGTTGGTTTTGCTGGCGGGGACCTCAAAGTCAATTTCACCGACGATATTCTTTTCAAAATCACGTGCCACTAATGTGCATATTTGCGAGCTCGCAGGGTCGCGACGATCAAGTTCAAAAGTAATTTCAATCGTGCGGCTATCGATTGGTTTAAAACTAATTAGAGAAACACGCGCTGGTGGATTTGAGTGATACCAGGCGCTCCACATCAACCAGGGAAGCCCGATAGCAAGAAGTAGAAGTGCGCTGTATTTCCAGAGATTATTGCTGCTTTTTCCATAGCGCTGCTTTAGGAGGTTTTCTAGATCGCTTGGCGACTCCTGACTCATGGGATGATTCTGGCATGGAAAGCGGATATCTCGATCAAGGTATTGCAGGATCGATAACCATGATTACTTTGACTTTGGCAACGGTGATATTGCTACGCAGTTTCTATAAGAGATACAAGCGGATGGAGCAACGTCGGATTGAAGATGAGAGAAAGTAGAAGTCTCACTAGCAAAATTGGAAGTACATTTGCAGTAATACTCTTAGTGACAGCATTCATTCTCCTCGGATTTTGGCAACTTGATCGTGCTGGGCAAGTCAAAGAATTACAGAAGCCTTACCAAGAAAAACCAGTTATAGCGCTCTCCGAAATTTCTGCACCGAATAGCAACTTAAGTGGCGAATCCGTTAACCGTATCGTTGAGTTTTCTGGGACTTATGTCGCCCAATTTGATGCACCTGATCAAATCGATAGTCGAGGTGAGAAATCTGATTGGCAAGTAGCGTTGATGGAAGTTGATGGTGGTGGATATCTGTTGGTTGTTAGAAGTGAACGGGCGACTGATGTGCCTAAGGGAGATATCTTCGTTACTGGAAGAATTTTTCCAAGGCAGTATGAAGATGTAAGCGAGCGAGTTAGTGGAAAGTTAAGTCGAATAGACCCTTCATTGGTTGTCGCGGATTATCCCGGCGATTACTACGACGGCTTTGTGGTAGCACGGCAAGAGTCGCGTGGTGGGATAGCCCTAGAGGTTGCCAGAGTGAATCTTGAACCAGCAGCTCCGAGCGTGCCCGGGTACTACTGGCAGCACATTGCTTATGTAGTTATTTGGTGGCTAATGGCCCTCGTAGTACTTTTCTTGCCGGTATATGGACGCTGGCGCGAGAGGGAGCAATAGATGAAGGGTGTAGTTCAACGCTTTCGAGTGATGGCCCTACTTGCAGGGGTTATGTCGCTACTTCTCTGGTTTGTTGAACTTCCAGTCGTTTACCTACTTGATGCTCCTGAGCTTGAAGCTAAGGTCAAATGGATCCCCTTCGTTCATGGCTATGTATATGCAGTTTATGTATTAACGGCGATCCACTTCACCGCTAAGGCCCGCTTTACGATTAAGCGGATGATTCTCTTCATTCTTGCGGGAACCTTGCCAATACTCTCTTTTGTCGCAGAGCGAAGGGTCTCTCGCGAGTATAAGTTCTAAGTCGCGAATTGAAATTGTGCAAGTTCAAGTGAACATCAAGCAGATCATCAAGTCCGCGCTCTATCCGCTCTACGAAAAGAGATTGCTTAACCGATTGGATTTGAAAACTACCCCACATCACATCGGAGTGATACTTGATGGAAATCGCCGTTGGTCTAAAGAGAATCCATCGTCAACGGGTGATACCTCCGCAAGGCGTGGCCATATTGCTGGCGCAGAGAAAATCGTGGAGTTGCTTGATTGGTGCGAAGAGACCGAGATAAAAGTTGTGACGCTCTGGTTGCTATCGAGTGATAATTTCAAGAGGCCGAGTGATGAGATTGAATCACTTCTGGAAATCATAAATGACGCGGTCGAACGACTCCGCTCAACGGGAAGATGGAAAGTCCGCCCGGTAGGTTCTTTCGATCTACTTCCCGAATCGCTACAGAAAACACTTCGAGAAATCGAGGTGAGCACCGCAAATATCGAAGGCATCACAGTAAATGTTGCAATCGGTTATGGCGGACGGCTCGAGATTATCGATGCGGTTAAGCGTTACATCTCCGAATCGGCCTCTATCGGTAAGAGCGCAGATGAGATTAGCTCGGCGTTATCGGCTGAGATGGTCGACCAATATCTCTACACCGCCGGTCAACCAGATCCAGAGTTGGTCATACGTACTTCAGGTGAGCAACGCTTAGGTGGTTTCTTGCTCTGGCAGAGTCACCAATCTGAGTTTTATTTCTGTGAAGCGTATTGGCCCGACTTTCGTAAGGTGGATTTCCTTCGGGCGCTACGTTCTTACTCACTTCGTGAAAGAAGATTAGGTAAATAGTCGGTTAGTTCTAAAAGTACTTTGAGCGTGTCGCATGACTAGTAAGCCTTCCAGGATTTACCTTTTTCCAGTTAATAACTTCCCTCACTAACGATGCTGTTAGTGCGAGACAACAGAATAAATGCAGGAAGAGGAGCCAATTGGCCCGTCGTAGCTCTGAAAGTATTAAGACCTACGTTTTGGATACCAGCGTCTTGCTGGCCGACCCCACCGCCCTCTATCGTTTCGAAGAGCACGAAATAATCATCCCGATCGCTGTTATTGGGGAGTTAGAAACTAAGCGAGATCACCCCGAATTGGGCTATTTCGCTCGGGCTGCTCTGCGCGCCCTTGATGACTTACGGGTCGCCCACGGTCGACTCGATCAACCAATAAAAATTAATGCTGCCGGCGGAAAGCTTTCGGTGGAGTTGAATCACACCGATACCACTTCGCTTCCACATGGCTTCTTGCGCGATGGCACAAATGACTCTCGTATTTTGGCAATCGCTCGCAATCTCGTAAGTGAAGGTAAGGATGTAATTCTTGTTACCAAAGATCTCCCGCTTCGCGTCAAAGCATCCTCAGTCGGAATCGTTGCAGAGGAATATCGCGCGGAGTTAGTACCAAGTAGCGGTTGGACTGGAATGGTTGAGGAGAGCGTAGGAAGTAAATTGATCGACGCGCTCTATGCGGGAGAGAAAGTGAGTGATCCACTCGCTAAAGATCTCCCTTGCCACACCGGAGTTGTGCTCCACTCCGAAAAGGGCAGCGCACTTGCCCGGGTTACCGCTGATAAATCTTTAATTCTTGTGCGCGGAGATAGAAGCGCTTTCGGAATTCATGGTCGTTCGGCGGAACAGCGAATCGCCCTTGATCTACTTCTAGATAATGAAGTTGGAATTGTCTCTTTGGGTGGACGCGCTGGAACTGGAAAATCTGCGTTGGCGCTCTGTGCTGGGCTAGAAGCGGTAATGGAGCGACGGTTACATAAGAAAGTCGTCGTCTTCCGTCCGCTCTATCCAGTTGGCGGCCAAGAACTCGGTTATTTGCCTGGGACGGAAGGGGAGAAGATGTCTCCTTGGGCCCAAGCCGTCTTTGATACTTTGGGGGCGCTAGTCTCAAACCAGGTAATAGAAGAGATTATGGACCGAGGTTTGATTGAAGTCCTTCCGCTAACTCATATCCGGGGTCGCTCCCTTCATGATGCCTTCGTCATTGTTGATGAAGCACAATCTTTAGAGCGCGGAGTTCTCTTAACTGTCTTATCGCGAATTGGCCAAGGCTCCCGAGTCGTTCTTACCCATGATGTTGCCCAGCGCGACAACCTGCGGGTAGGTCGCCATGACGGGGTAGTTGCAGTTATCGAATCTCTTAAGGGCCACCCGCTCTTTGCCCACGTAACGCTTACTCGCTCCGAGCGCTCTCAGATCGCAGCCCTCGTCACCGAGCTACTTGAGGATCCAGTTCAACTCTTCGCTTAGAGGGCCAGAATTAGAGGTTTTGCTTCATAAGGTATAAATCAGACAGTTTCGCTTGTGAACTGGGGTTTTGATATCCACAATTCCTGTGAGATTTTACTTTTTTCCGCCACGCGCCTGTTTTGATTTGCGGGTGGCTTCACCCTTTGTCACCCTTCACACCGGACTTCATATCCAACACCAGCCCCCTTCCCCCTTACACGCCCTCGAAAGAGGAGGTAGAAGCATGCGATTGCGAGTAAAGATGCCCTTAGCGGCATCCATCATCGCCTCCTTCTCCCTCTTTGCCACCCTTGAGTTAGCGGTGGTTAGTGGCGCCTCGGCCGAGCTCGCGCCAACAGGTAGCGCCTCCGTTGAGGAGAATCTCGTCGTCGACGTTCCAGAGGCTCCCGAAAATCTTCTTCCGACTTCGGTGGTTATGAGTGAGGGTCGTGCGGTCTCCTCGATGTCTATGTTGATGGTCTCCCAGATGGTCGAGCAAGTTGAAAAGGCCAGGACTCCAAAGGGCGCCCGCAAGATCGCTCAAGGAATTGCCAAGGAGAAATACCGCTGGGGTAGTTACCAATTCTCCTGCCTAGATTCGCTCTGGACTAAAGAGAGTAATTGGAATTATCGAGCGCGAAATCCCCGCACTGGAGCTCACGGAATTCCGCAGGCGCTTCCAGCGGTCAAGATGGAGATTATTTCTACAGATTGGCGCACCAACCCAGTCACACAAATTCGTTGGGGACTTCACTACATCGATGTTCGCTACGAAACTCCTTGTCGGGCCCTCGCGAAGTTCAAACGCTCTAGATATTACTAATTAATTTTCGGCGCTTACTCGCGTTCCGATAGTCAATGGCTTTGATGTCTCAGCGAAAAAGTCATTACCTTTATCATCGACCACAATAAAGGCGGGAAAATCCGCCACCTCGATTTTCCATACCGCTTCCATTCCCAACTCTTCATAATCAAGAACTTCAACTTTCTTTATGCAATCTTGGGCAAGGCGCGCGGCTGGCCCACCGACCGAACCTAAGTAGAAGCCACCATTTTTCTTACATGCATCGGTAACCTGCTTGGAACGATTTCCTTTGGCAAGCATTACAAGTGAGCCACCGAGTGATTGGAATTGTTCAACGTAAGAATCCATTCGCCCTGCCGTCGTGGGACCAAAGGAACCAGATGCATAACCTTCTGGTGTTTTTGCCGGCCCGGCGTAATACACCGGATATTTCTTAAAGTACTCAGGCATCGCTTTGCCAGAATCGATTACTTCTTTGATCTTTGCATGGGCTAAGTCGCGGGCCACTACAAGGGTTCCAGTAAGAGAAAGCCTTGTTTTTACTGGGTATTTTGCAAGTTCTGCAGTTATCTCCGCCATCGGTCGATTTAGGTCAATCCGCACTACGTTCTCATCGAGGTGCTCATCGGTTGTCTCAGGAAGGAAGTGTGCGGGGTCAGTCTCTAATTTCTCAATAAAGATGCCCTCTTTTGTGATCTTTGCCTTGGCTTGGCGATCTGCGGAGCAAGAGACCGCGATTGAGATGGGAAGTGATGCGCCATGTCGCGGCAATCGAATTACCCGAACGTCATGGCAGAAATACTTGCCCCCAAATTGAGCGCCAATTCCTAACTTTTGGGTCAACTCAAAGACTTGTTTCTCTAACTCTGGGTCGCGAAAAGCGCGGCCAGTCTTTGCATTTCCGGTAGTTGGAAGAGAATCTAGATATTTAGTTGAGGCGAGCTTTGCCGTTTTAGCAGTGAACTCCGCGCTCGTGCCACCAATCACGATGGCAAGGTGATACGGCGGACAGGCAGCGGTTCCAAGTGAGCGCAATTTATCCTCAAGCCAGACTAAGAAAGTCTTTGGATTGAGAATGGCTTTAGTCTCTTGGTAGAGGAAAGATTTATTTGCACTCCCGCCACCTTTGGCGATGAAGAGGAAATTATATTCATCGGGATGTTCATAATCTGAGTAGATCTCAACTTGGGCAGGAAGATTATTGCCGGTGTTCTTTTCCTCCCATGTTGTGACTGGTGCTAATTGAGAATATCGAAGATTCAATTTTGTAAAGGCATCGTAGATGCCACGTGAAATTGTGATCTCATCACGTTCGGAAGTGAGAACTTGTTGACCCTTCTTTCCCATGATGATTGCAGTTCCGGTGTCCTGGCACATCGGCAAGATTCCACCAGCAGAGATATTTGCATTCTTAAGTAGATCAAGGGCAACAAAGCGATCATTTGGCGAACTTTCTGGGTCCTTCAAGATTGAAGCAAGTTGCGAGAGATGCTCACTCCTTAAATAATGTGAAATGTCATGCATTGCTACTTCAGTTAAATTGCGAATTGCTTCGGGGCTTACTTTAAGAAATGTTCGACCATCAGCTTCAAATGTTGAAACGCCCTCTTTTGAGACCAATCGGTAGGTAGTTTCATCAGCCCCGATTGGAAGGAGATCTTCGTAGATGAACTCAGTCATCACTTATCTTGCTGGCAGCTTCTAGTTTTGCCTTTGCGCCATCAAGCCACTGTTGGCAGATTGCTGCTAACTCCTCACCGCGCTCCCAGAGCTTTAGGGAATCTTCCAGTCCAAGACCACCGGATTCAAGCGTCGCTACGACTTTTGCTAATTCATCACGCGCAGCTTCATAACTCATCTCAGCCATATTCGTAATCTACTCGCCTTTCATTGCGCGCGAGGTTGCATCACTTTCGCTCTCGCCTGTGGCTGTTGCTACCGCCACACCTTGGGCAAGGCGA
>RGYL01000035.1 GCA_010032085.1 Actinomycetota bacterium | reverse complement strand
AAAATTGCCACAAAATTGGCAATCGGCTACTCCCTTGATGAGATCCCTAATGACATAACCGAGAAGACGCCCGCCTCCTTTGAGCCAACTCTTGATTACATTGTTGTGAAGATCCCACGGTTTGCTTTTGAGAAATTCCCGGAAGCTGATGCAAGGCTCACTACAACTATGAAGAGCGTCGGGGAAGCGATGGCAATGGGCCGTTCATTCCCAGAAGCGCTCCAGAAAGCGATGCGCTCGTTAGAGAAGAAGGGCGCTGAATTTTCGTGGGATTTTCATGAAAGCAAGGAAGAACTAGTAGCTGCCGTTCAAATCCCTACCGAAAAGCGTCTGAAACAAGTTCAGCAACTACTCGATTTAGGAGAGAGCGTTGCGAGCGTTCATAGCTTGACCGGAATTGATCCATGGTTCTTAACGCAGATAAAGAGTATTAATGAAATGGCGCACAAGGTGAAAGCAGCGCCTGAGTTGAATATTGAGATTCTTCGTAAAGCAAAACGTATGGGCTTTTCAGATTCACAAATAGGAACACTTCGAGGAATTACCTCGGACGAGGTGCGAGGCTTGAGGTGGCGACTTAATCTTCACCCGGTATATAAAACCGTTGACACATGCGCGGGAGAATTCGAAGCTTTCACTCCTTATCACTACTCAGCATATGACTTAACGACCGAGATAAAGCCACGAACGAAGCCAGCAATCATTATCCTCGGCAGCGGACCCAACCGAATTGGCCAAGGGATTGAATTCGATTATTCCTGTGTACATGCCTGCTTTGCTTTAAGTGAGGCGGGCTTTGAAACGATTATGGTGAATTGCAATCCGGAAACAGTTTCTACGGACTATGACACATCCGATCGCCTCTACTTTGAACCACTTACTTTAGAAGATGTACTAGAGGTCTATCACGCAGAGTTGGCAGCTGGGCCGGTCATTGGTGTTATCACTCAATTAGGTGGCCAAACTCCGTTGGGATTGGCTGCTGGGTTAGCTAAAGAAGGCATCACAATTCTCGGAACCCCGGTGGAGGCCATTAATCGAGCTGAAGATCGCGGGGAATTTGGCGCGGTGTTGACTAGAACCGGACTCAACGCTCCTGCCTTTGGAACCGCGAAGTCTTTTGAAGAAGCGAAGAGCGTGGCCGGTCGAATCGGATTTCCAGTTTTAGTTCGGCCCTCATTCGTACTGGGTGGACGCGGAATGGAGATCGTTTATGACGAAACGTCATTGGAAGGTTTTATTGCGAAAGCAACAGAGATAAATCCCGAACACCCAGTTCTTATTGATTCATTTTTAGATAGCGCTCTTGAGATAGATGTTGATGCGCTCTTCGATGGCAGTGAAATGTATCTAGCCGGAATCATGGAGCATATAGAGGAAGCGGGCGTTCATTCCGGAGACTCCGCTTGTGTTATCCCACCCCAATCCATTTCTTCGGCTAAGTTAAAAGAAATTCAAGAGACTACGAAAAAACTTGCTGAGGCGATTGGTGTCATAGGTTTGCTAAATGTTCAATACGCGATTTCAAATGATCATCTTTATGTTCTCGAGGCAAATCCTCGGGCATCCCGAACCGTTCCATATGTAAGCAAAGCAACCGGGGTCCAAGTAGCTAAAGCTGCTGCACTGATTGCAGCCGGTGAAAAAATAGTTAATCTGCGGGAGCAAGGTCTCTTACCTTCCCATGATGTTGGAGTTGCGGCAGCAATCGCGGTTAAAGAGGCGGTTCTTCCCTGGAATAGATTTAGAAGAGTAGATGGGAAGAATGTTGATTCCGTCCTAGGTCCAGAGATGAAATCAACAGGTGAGGTAATGGGAATGGCTTCTGATTTCGGGACTGCTTTTGCGAAAAGTCAGATTGCCGCCTTCGGCCCCCTTCCCAAGTCGGGCAGCGTCTTCATCTCGCTATCAGATAAGGATAAAGAGAGCGCCGTACCTGCAGTTCGCACGCTATTTGAACTAGGTTTCGAGTTGATAGCAACGGAGGGAACTCAAGAGAGGTTACTCAAGGATGGGATTGAAGCGCGATTGATTAGGAAAGTTTCCGAAAAACGTAACCCAGAAGATATCTCAGCCGTTGAGCTCATTGAAAGTGGCCAAATAAACCTAGTAGTGAATACCCCTTTTGGTCGAGATGCCCGAAATGATGGTTGGCTAATAAGAAGTACTGCGGTAGTAAAGGGCGTACCTTGTATTACAACAGTTGCTGGCCTTAAAGCTGCGGTTTCGGGGATTAAAGCTCTGCGTGAGCGCCAGATTGCAGTTAAATCTCTGCAAGATTGGAGCGTTTAGTGAATATAAATCCGAAGGCGATTCAGGCCAGCGTGGAAGTTCTCTCTAATAAGAAGGTTGGAGCTTATAACCATATGGTTTTCGCCGTTGGAGATATGGCAGTGCACGCGCGTCCGGGAAACTTCGTGGCAATCGCAGTCGGCGGACCGTCATCTTCGATGATTTTAAGACGTGCATTTGCTATCTATAGGGCAAGCAATCGAGGCGCCTATGGGGGAACTATCGAATTAGTTGTTGCGGCTCACGGTAGTGGGAGTAAGTGGTTGAGTGAGCGTTCAGTGCATGAGAAGGTAGACATGGTTGCGCCTCTCGGTACTGCTTTTGGTATCCCAACTGAACCGGTAAATGCGCTACTGATAGGTGGCGGATATGGATCTGCGCCATTGTTCGGATTAGCAGAGATTCTCAAATCACGAGGTTGTCGAGTAGACATGATTCTTGGTGCATCTACTGCGGGCAAGATATATGCGCCTCTTGAAGGTAAGAGATCTGTCAACATCATGACGCTAACGACAGAAGATGGAAGCGCAGGAGAAAAGGGAAGAGTCACAGATGTGATGGAAAAAATCATCGAACGTAGCCAGGTTGAACTAATCTATTCATGTGGCCCTATGCCGATGCTCGCGGCAGTTAATGAGGTAGCGGAAAGATCCCAGATCATCCACCAATGCGCGGTAGAGGAATCTATGGCTTGCGGTATTGGCGTATGCATGACTTGCGTTATTCCGATGCGCGATGAATCTGGAGTCATCAAGATGCAGCGAAGCTGTATCGAAGGCCCAGTCGTAGATGGCGCTCGAGTTGTATTTGGCAGCGACCGAAGGATTCCGGAAGGCACTTGGGGAGCACCGCAGTGAGCAACTTTCAAGCTTTTGATTTTCGAACTAAATTTGGCTCGCGCTACTTTCCATCGCCAGTGTTTACGGCAAGTGGCTGCGCTGGATCGGGTAAAGAACTATCGCAGTTTTTTAACTTGGATGAATTGGGCGCAGTCGTCACTAAATCAATCTCAGTTAAACCACGAAGCGGAAGAGCTACGCCACGGATGGCCGAGACTCCTTCCGGGATGCTCAATTCCATCGGTTTACAAGGGCCCGGCATAGACCAATTTCTTGAAATTGATATTCCGTGGCTCCAATCAAAGGGCGCCCGAGTAATTGTTTCGATTTCGGGTGAAACGGTGGAGGAATATGCCTCACTTGCCCGCAAGCTTCGCGGAGTCTCGTCACTTCACGGAATCGAAGTGAACATCTCCTGCCCTAATGTGGAGAATCGCGGTTTGGTATTTGCATGTGATCCATCCGCTTCACGCGCTGTACTTGAAGCGGTGAGGCGCAATATTGGAGGGGATTACCCGATAATTGCCAAACTTTCTCCGGATGTGACCGACATAGTTGCAATTGCTCGCGAAGTCATCTCAGCAGGAGCAGATGGCCTTGCTCTAATCAACACGGTACTCGGAATGGTTATAGACATTGATGCAAAGCGACCGAAGTTGGCTGGTGTTACTGGTGGGCTCTCCGGCCCCGCAATTAGACCCATCGCAGTTCGCGCTATCTATCAAGTTCATAAAGCCTTACCGCAGATCCCGATCTTGGGCATGGGTGGAGTCGCAAGTGGCCGGGATGCACTTGAAATGATTTTTGCAGGGGCCTCCGGTGTCTCCGTTGGTACGGCAACTTTCGGAAATCCGACCGCAGTCATAAAGGTTAAGCAAGAATTGCAAGAAGAATTGAAGGCGCGAGGTTTCAATTCTCTTGTCGATGCGATTGGAGTTGCTCATGCCTGAAGCGTTAGCTTCCTCGCGCATCATTCTTGCAGTTGATACAAAAAGTTTAGACGTTGCGAAAGAACTTATTGACAAAACGGGCGATTACGTAGGTGTATATAAATTTGGACTTGAATTTTTCTTGGCCAATGGCATTGAGGGAGTGCGTTCAATTCAAAGTTACGCCCCTAATATTTCGATTTTTCTAGACCTTAAATTGCACGACATTCCTAATACTGTGGCCAAGGCCGCGGAAAGTTTGAATTGCTTGAAACTGAATTATCTAACGGTTCATGCATCCGGGGGCGCAGCCATGGTTGCTGGGGCAGCTAAAGCTCTACCAGATTGCAAGATTGTTGGGGTAACTCTGCTTACTTCGATTGATACAGAGGAGTTAAGAACCCTGGGGCTTGGAGATTCTCCAGAAAATGTTGTCACCACTTGGGCCAGTCGCGCTGTTTTCGCCGGTGCACGTGCGATCGTGGCATCACCACTTGAAGTAGAGGCGCTACGGAAAATTTTGCCTCGAGAAATAGAATTAATAACCCCAGGCATTCGTTTTGAAACGGGCCAAGATGATCAGATGCGCACTATGACTCCGGCAGATGCGATTGCTGCCGGTGCGGATTATTTAGTTGTTGGAAGACCCATAACGTCAGCGCCAGATGTAACTGAAGCGGCCAAGAGAATTTTTCAATCAATACATAAATGAGTTAGATATCGCTATGTCTAATCCGCCGCAGATTTCCAATGAAGCCAGAAGAGCTGCGCTTGAAAAGGCGGCAAATTATCGCAAAGAGCGGGCGAAATTTAAGAGGGAAATCGCCGAAGGTACACGGGGCTGGCGCGAGGCGATTGAAAGTCAATCAGAGGCAATTTCAAGGATGCGCGTGAAGGAATTACTCGAGGCAATGCCGGGATTCGGAAGCATCCGCGCCCAAGCCATCCTTGACCGAGTTGGAATTTCAAGCACTAGGCGAATCAAGGGACTAGGCTCCACGCAACGTAAAAAGTTGGAAGAGGAATTAAAAGGAAGATGAGTATCGGGAAGTTAATTGTCCTCTCAGGTCCTGGGGGAGTAGGTAAGAGCACGATCGTAAAAGTTTTGAAGACACATCCAGAATTCTTTTTCTCCGTGTCTGCAACGACTCGCCTGCCTCGCCCAGGCGAAGTTGATGGTGAGGCATATCATTTTGTTTCGGATCAAGAATTTGACTCAATGATTCAGAGTGGCGAATTTCTTGAATGGGCAGAATTTGCTGGAGCGAGATACGGCACGCCGAACGCGCCGGTGGATGCTGCGTTAGCTCTGGGTAAAAACGTTTTGTTGGAAATAGAAATTGCTGGTGCTCGCCAAGTCCGTTCTAAACGAAGAGATGCTCTATTGGTTTTTCTAGAACCCCCTTCCTTCAATGAGTTAGAAGAGCGCATTAGGGGGCGAGCGACTGATAGCGAGGAGCGGGTCAAGGCTCGCCTCGCCCTGGCTCGTGAGGAAATGGCGGCCGCCAATGAGTTTGACCACCGCGTGGTAAATCATCGAGTCGAGGAAGTTGTTGAGGCGCTGGTATCCTTAGCGGCTCGTCAGTAGACAACCTAAGGGGAATTTAAGTGGCAAATCTCGATGGCATCACAAATCCTCCAATCGATGATCTTTTGGATAAGAGTGGCTCTAAATACAGCTTGGTTCTATACGCAGCCAAGCGCGCCCGCCAGATAAATGCCTATTACTCCCAACTCGGTGAGGGCCTTCTTGAATACGTTGGTCCACTCGTAGAGACACATGTCCATGAGAAGCCGCTCTCAATAGCGCTCCGTGAGATCAACGATAATCTCCTTACGATCGAGAATTTAGAGCCTCAAGCGGATAAATAGTGATTGACTTCCCGCGTGGCCGCGAGGTTGTGCTCGGCATCGGTGCGGGCATCGCGGCATACAAATCCTGTGATCTCCTAAGACGCTTGCAAGACCAGGGCTTCTTGGTAACGGTAGTTCCCACACCTTCGAGTTTAAATTTTGTTGGTCGCGCAACCTGGGAAGCTCTCTCGGGGCGAGAAGTGAAAAGTGAAGTTTGGGAAGGAACGCAAGCGGTTTCTCATGTTGCCCTCGCTGAGAAGGCAGATCTTCTTTTAATTGCCCCAGCAACGGCTGATTTGATTGCAAAACTTGCAAGTGGCAGAGCTGATGATTTATTGACAACGACCGCGCTTGCGACAACAGCGCCGGTTATTGTCGTTCCTGCAATGCATCCTGGGATGTATTTGAATCTGGCGACACAATCAAATATTGAAACCTTAAGAGCTCGTGGGATTACGGTCTTGGAGCCAGACTATGGCCGCTTGACTGGAAAAGACTCCGGTATCGGAAGGTTCCCAGAAACCTCTCGAATAATTGAAGCGGTAAATGGGATTTCCGGAACTGAAGGAAGGCTCGTAGGTAAGAAGGTTGTCATTACTGCTGGAGGAACTGTTGAGGCGATTGATCCAGTCCGCTTTATCGGAAATCGTTCGAGCGGACGTCAAGGGCTGGCGATAGCATTCGAGGCGCTGCGAGAAGGTGCAGATGTAACTTTGATTTGTGCTCAGACCGAAGAGTTTTTACTTGAGGGTATTAAGCGTATTGATGTAACTAGCGCGGTTGAGATGCAAGAGAGTTTAAAGGCTGAGTTAAAGGGTGCCGACGCGCTCGTGATGGCAGCTGCCGTTGCTGATGCGCGACCAGTATCGAAGTCAGCCGAGAAAATTGGAAAAGCTACCTATAAAACGATTGAACTGACCGAGAATCCAGATCTCCTTGCAGAGGCTGCGAGAGAGAAGCTGACACACCAAGTTTTTGTAGGTTTTGCCGCTGAGACTGGAGCTGGCATCAGAGAGCGCGGACTGAAGAAACTTCATAGTAAGGGAGTAGACCTGCTTTATGTTACGGATGTTTCCGGCGGAAAAGTTTTCGGTGAAGAGTTAACTACCGGTTCGTTACTTAATAAGCGCGGTGAAAGCTGGGATTTCGTAAGTATCGATAAATTTGAATTAGGACGGAAGATTATCGGAGAAATTGCGAAAGAGATGGAGATGACTAATGGCTAAGCGGCTTTTTACCTCTGAGTCAGTCACCGAGGGACATCCCGACAAGATCGCTGATGCCATATCTGATTCAGTGCTCGATTCACTTTTGGCACAAGACCCGAAGAGTCGGGTTGCGTGCGAAACACTGATTACTACAGGGCAAGTACATGTGGCTGGTGAAGTAACTACCAACGGATATGCCGATGTCATGTCACTCGTTCGTGAGACTGTTCTTGAAATTGGGTATGACAGTTCGGAAAAAGGCTTCGATGGGAATAGTTGTGGTGTCTCGGTTTCACTCGGGGCCCAGAGCCAAGATATTGCGGTTGGCGTTGATCATGCTGTTGAGG
>RGYL01000331.1 GCA_010032085.1 Actinomycetota bacterium | reverse complement strand
GAAACAATTCTCTTCCCATTAGTGAAACCTGAAGAATGAGTTTGGTAATTCGACCAGCGCGAACCGCTGATATTAAAGTGATTCGCGAGATTGTTGATATGTACACGCTCCAACGTCGGTTGCTCGCTAAAGAGACTGTCATGCTCTATGAGGATGTCCAAGAATTTACCGTTGCAGAATTAGATGGCAAGGTAATTGGTTGTGGCGCACTACATGTGCTCTGGGAAGATCTTGGGGAAGTGCGTACCGTTGCTGTTCTTGAGGAGCATCGCCATAAGAAAATTGGCCACCAAATACTTGAAGTGATAATTGAGCGGGCAAGAAAGTTGGGATTGAAGCGACTTTTCTGTCTCACTTTTGAAACAAAATTCTTTGGCGATCATGGCTTTAAAGAAATTGTTGGAGCTCCGGTAGAACCTGCGGTCTATCAAGAACTTCTCCGCTCCTACGATGAAGGTATTGCGGAATTCTTAGACCTTGAGAGCGTCAAGCCCAATACCCTGGGAAATACCCGAATGTTGCTAGTCCTGGAATAAAGACCCAAATCTTGAGGTTCTAACCCCTACAAAGTCCCATATCTTGAAGCAGGAATATAGATGTCGCCCCATCGGGCCGCCTCTACTACCCTAGGGCTCAAGATTAATAAGGAGTAATTGATGTTCGAACGCTTTACCGACCGGGCTCGTCGAGTCGTCGTCCTCGCACAAGAGGAAGCCCGCATGCTCAATCACAACTACATCGGTACTGAGCACATCCTCCTTGGACTTATCCATGAAGGTGAAGGCGTTGCCGCTAAAGGCCTCGAAGCGCTCGGAATCTCACTTGAAGCAGTTCGTTCTCAAGTAGAAGAAATAATTGGTCAAGGTCAACAAGCTCCATCGGGCCATATTCCTTTTACGCCACGAGCAAAGAAAGTTTTGGAGTTATCCCTTCGCGAAGCGCTACAACTTGGGCATAACTACATTGGAACCGAACATATTCTTCTTGGTTTGATTCGTGAAGGTGAAGGCGTTGCCGC
>RGYL01000034.1 GCA_010032085.1 Actinomycetota bacterium | reverse complement strand
GCAATCTCGAATTTAGCACCAATCTCTTTCGCAGTTTCTTCGGCCCGGATCCGATCTTTTGCGATGATCACAACCTCATGACCTAGATTCGCTAACGCCTTGGCCACTTCTTTACCTAGGCCACGGCTTCCACCAGATATGAATGCGAGCATGTACATGAAGATACAAGAGAGTTCGTTCTCTCACCACTTATCACTACTCTTGCGCTTGATATGAAAGATAAGGCAAAGCGAGAATCCCACTTCCCTGCAATTGAGAAGCGTTATGGCGAGCCCATGAGCTATTGGTTCGCCCAGATGAAGAAAGTTTCTGGAAAGAAGTATCCGGAACAGATTGCATTCTTAAGAGAGAATTTTGGCTTTTCCCAAGCTCATGCAAATGCTCTGGTTATGTTTTCCCGGGGTTCGCTCTCCTCGCGCCGACATGAAACACCAAGAGACTTTTTTGCGTCAATAGACCCAGTCAAGGCAAAAACGATGCGGAAGATTTTTAGGGTCATTATGAAGAAGTACCCCAAGTTGGAATTAGTTATAGCTTGGAATCAACCGATGCTAAAAAATGGAGATAGCTATGTTTTTGGTTGCTCCGCTCTAAAAAATCACCTCTTGATTGCACCTTGGAATCCCAAAGTCTTATCGAAGTTGAAGAAAGAGCTAGAGGGTTACGAAGTTAATAAAAAGACGGTTCGTATACCAAGTGACTGGAAAGTCGATGAAAAACTCTTACTTGCTATGGTCAAGGAGAACTTGAAGGCCAACTAGTGCTGGATAGGAAGGGCCCGCAAGCTCTTCTTTTCGTTTATAACTAGTAACTCTTTCCCATCAGTCTCATCAATCAATTCAACCAAATCTTGAAGATTCCAAGGCGTACCCGAATCCGGAGAAATCCAAAGTTGCACATGGCCCCCAATCTGTTCCTTTAGGAGCTGAACTATGTGCTCATCGGAAGGTCCGACCAAGGTGATGTTTCTGCCTTTTTGGAAAATCGCGACTGCGACTTCTTTCTCGCTTCGATAAATGGCCCAGTGATAACCAGATATTGCGGCGTTAGTGATTAGTATTCCAATAACAAAACGAGTATCTCTAAAAGTATTCATTCCAAATTGAGAATTTAAAATGTCATCAAACAGTAGAAATATGCCGGTGATTAGAGAAATGACGGCCGCTACGCCGGATACACCAAAGAGCATGAGTAAGAAGATTCTCCTTGTGGGTGAAGCGAGATCCTCTTCTGCTTTTAGTACTTCGCGCTCGATTCGATTCCAGAAAAACCACCAAATCGGTGCGCCCACAACTAAGAGAGTGATAGCTAGTATCAGAGAGTTTGAGCCCGCACCCGATGCGGAGATATCACTTGGGGTAACGCTCTCGATTGCAGCTACGATAATCGTCAATACGCCGAGGGATGCAGCAATCAGACTTACTCCAGAAACTATGTATTCATAAATTCTTCGAAGCTCAGTTCTAGCGCGATCTTCTGCAAGTAAGGAACGGTGATATGTCCATATTGCAAGACCAGTGGCAGAAGCGCCTAAAGCGCTAGCAGTAGAGAAGAAATGTTGGGCCGCCGAATCATCTCCGGTATCCCCGAAGAACCAGACGAGAACGTCATAGAGGGTAACGCTCAGTCCGACTACTAGTGTGATGAAGCTTGCAGCAATACCTGCGAGGAATACATAAGCGTGCCATAAAAAGTCGCGTGTGAACTTTAACGCTCCTCGATACCAATAGATAAGCCAGACTGGAATTCCTAGCAGCAGATTTATCGCGCTATTTACTACCGGATCTGTCCGTTCAATTGAAAGCACCTCTTTTTCTAAGTTAATTAGTTGTTCAATTGAATTGCCAACTAGGCCACCTAATCCCACTGCAAAAATTGATAATCCGATAGCAGAACCAATTAAGTATTGAGGTCGATTGGCATCACCAATATGCCCAGATAGCCGTAAGTGGAATATCCAAATCAATGCCCACACCAGCAATTGGGAAAGTGCACTTCCCCGGTACGGATCATTGCCAATTGCCCACGAAAGTACGCCGTGCAAACCATAGAGCGCAACTACCAACGAAGTTATAGATGCGATTGTTAAATAGGCATGCCAAGCTAAACTTTTTCGCTCACTTGGATCATCTTTAAGGTTTCGATTTGACCAACGTCCAAATAAATAGGTTAACGGTATTCCAACGAGCGTGAATGAGAGATTACGGGCAAGATCCGTTCTACTTTCAGCAATTACTCTTCCAAAATCTAAAGTTCTACCGAGCAAGCCGGAAAGACCAACTCCCGCTATAACGACAGAAAAGAAAAGAAGTGAGTAATGAAACAATCGTCGGATAGAAAAGGCGCTAGAACCGCGTTTTCCAGCGCGGCTAAACAATTTAAATGCAGCAAAGAAAAGTAGACCTACAATGAGAATTTGTATGAATATCGCGGCAATCATTTAGTAATAGTCCCGCAGTCCCAAAGTGGCCATGGAATACCCTCTATATGCCAACTCCCGTTCTCTTTTACTAGCCGATATGTATGAGATTCTGTGTAGCCATCATCAAATGGTCCACCTGAGCCGGTATTTGCATCTATCTTCACATATGCGCTATTTCCATCAGTTGAAGTTGAAACTAGGTTCACTCTTAAAGTGTCCGATACATATGCCCTATCAATATCAGAAGCATCACATTGTGAACCTTTTACAAAATATTCTGCGGCTTGATCATTTTTGCCTTCAATAATTGCTGTTAGATATAGCTGAACCACTCCCTCAGGAGTCGCAGGCGATAACTTAACTTCATCTCTATTTGCCGAAAAGATAGCTGAGAAGATAACTAAAGCAATTGAGGCAAAGGCGATCACCAATAAAATCCGGTTTGAGGTCTTTCGCGACATGTTCCTAATTATCGTCCTCAGCCGGGTATAAACCTCGTATTACTCTCACGAGGTTCCCTCAATCTCTTTCTCTTTGCCAAGAAACTAGGCTGGAATAGAATGCACACGTGGAATTGCAGAAAATAATCCTCTACTACGGTTTTGCTCCAGTCGCTGATCCGAATGCGGTACGACTTTGGCAGAACTCTCTCTGTGAATCTCTCGGTTTGAAGGGAAGAATCCTCATCTCTCGCCATGGCATAAATGGAACTCTGGGCGGAGAAATGTCTGCTCTAAAGAGTTATGTTAAACAGACAAAGCAATATCCGGGTTTTAAGAAGATTGACTTCAAGTGGTCAGATGGGACTGGGGATGATTTCCCAAGACTGAGTGTCAAAGTTCGTGAGGAGTTAGTTTCATTCGGAGTTGCTGACGAAATACAAGTAGATATAAATGGTGTAGTTGATGGTGGCGAGCACTTAACTCCAGAAGCGCTCCACGATCTAATTGATGCTCGAGGTGAAGATGTAGTTTTCTTCGATGGGAGAAATTCCTATGAGGCAAAAGTTGGAAAGTTCAAAAATGCGGTAGTTCCACAAGTAAAGACAACGAAGGACTTCATTGGTGAGATTGAGAGTGGAAAGTTTGATCATCTAAAGAAGAAGCCAGTCGTCACTTACTGCACCGGTGGAATTCGCTGTGAAATCCTCTCCAGTGTCATGAAGAAGCGTGGCTTTGAAGAGGTCTACCAAATTCAAGGTGGCATCGTTCGTTATGGCGAAAAATATGGCGATCGCGGCTATTGGGAAGGTTCGCTCTATACCTTTGATGGGCGCATGACGGTCGACTTCTCCCCGGAGACCAAAATCATCGGCGAGTGCGACCTCTGTGGAAGTCCAACAAAGTCTTTTACAAACTGTGCAAACCAATCTTGCCACCAGCTCTATCTTCTCTGCGGCAAGTGCCTTTCTGATCCGAAGAATATGGAGTGCACACATGTCGCGGCGGAAACTTCTATCAACTGATAATAAATATTCTCGGGGCATAGTCGTTGTTTGCGCTGGTTCTAAGAAGTACCCCGGAGCGGCGTTGCTCTCCGTGGGCGGTGCGCGGGCCGGTAATGCGGGCTATATAAAGTTTTTCAGTAAGAGTCGCGAATTATCGCTCTTAGTCGTCTCGAAGTATCCCGATGTCGTACCAATATCCGAGCTAAAAGGGCAACGCGTCGATGCCATACTTGTTGGACCGGGTGAAAGTTCTCTCCCCCACATACCGAAAGTTCCCCTTGTTCTCGATGGCGCCGCAATCTCTAATATCACTAAGAAACAAACTCGAAGCAAAAATCAAATTATCGTAATTACGCCACATGAAGGTGAATTAAAATACTTAGGAGAGTCTTATTTAAGATCATTACAAAATCTAACTCGCGTAGAAAAAGCTAAGAAGATAGCTAATGACTTCTCAGTTATCGTTATTTTAAAGGGTGCAGGAACCGTGGTTGCAACTCCCGATCAAAGAGTTTTTATAGATGAGATTGGCGGTGCCGAACTTGCAACTGCTGGATCTGGAGATTTGTTGGCAGGATTAGTTGCTTCGATGCTTGTTGATGTTAAGAACGAGAGTGATCCCTTTGAATTGGCATCTACAGCAGTAAAGTTGCACTCGAAGGCGGGGCGTTTAGCGGCAAAGAAATTTAAGACGGTAACGGCCTTAGAAATTCTGGATTGCCTACCCCTTGTTTGAGAATCGATGGGGGTTAGTGATTAGATAGCGATATGTCTGAGATCATCCCTAACCCCGCGCGGGGTAAGGAAGTTTTTGATCTTGATCGCAAATTCGTATTCCACTCTTGGTCTGCTCAGGGCCAAATCTCGCCACTTCCTGTTGCAGGAGGCAAAGGCTCCTATTTTTGGGATTTCGATGGGAATAAGTACTTAGACTTTTCTTGCCAATTGGTCTTCACAAATATTGGATTTCAACATCCTAAAGTTATTGAAGCCATCAAGAAACAGGCAGACACTCTCGCAACAGTGGCGCCACAAGTAGCTAATGATGTTCGAAGCGAAGCGGCTATGCGAATAGTTGAATTAGCAGGCTCAAAATTCGCAAAAGTATTCTTCACAAACGGCGGTGCCGATGGAATAGAGAACGCTATTCGTATGGCGCGCTTATTTACCGGTCGACATAAAATTCTTTCTTTCTATCGTTCGTATCATGGCAATACCTCAGCTGCTATATCAGCCACGGGCGATCCCCGTCGTTGGCCCAATGAGTTTGCATATGGTCATGTGCACTTCTTCGGCCCATTTGCATACCGAAGCGCATTCTGGGCGAAGTCCGAAGAGGAAGAGTGTGCGCGGGCGCTTGAACATCTTGAGAATACGATTATTTTTGAAGGCGCAAAAACTATCGCCGCTATCTTGATTGAATCAGTAGTTGGAACTGCCGGAGTTCTCATTCCTCCTAAGGGATATTTAGATGGAGTCAGAGCGCTCTGCGATAAATACGGAATTCTCTGGATTGGCGATGAGGTCATGTCCGGGTTTGGTAGAACTGGAAAATGGTTCGCCTATCAACACTCTAACGTTGAGCCCGACTTAATTGTCTTTGCTAAAGGTGTTAATTCCGGATACGTACCTCTCGGTGGTGTTGTGATTTCACACCCAGTCTCAGAGTCATTTAATGACCGAGTATTTCCGGGCGGGCTTACCTACTCAGGTCATCCACTTGCTTGTGCGGCAGCGGTTGCGACTATTGATGTAATGAAAGAAGAGAAAATTGTGGAACAGGCTAAGCAAATAGGTGAAGAAGTCCTCGGGCCCGGACTTCGGGAGTTGGCAACAAAGCACAAAGTAATCGGTGAGGTACGAGGCCTAGGAGTTTTTTGGGCGCTAGATCTAGTAACCGATCGAAATTCGCGCGCACCGCTAGCGCCGTACGGAGGTACGAGCCCTGCTATGTCAACACTTGTTGCTGAATGTAAGAAACGTGGGTTAATGCCATTTACTAACTTCAATAGATTGCATGTGGTTCCGCCTTGCAACATAACCGCCGATGAAGCGCGCAAAGGGATTCAAATTCTCGATGCCGCCTTTGCAACCATTTCACATCACTATGAAGGTAAGGATTGACTTTGAGTTCCCGAAAATTAACTCACTTTATAAATGGCGCATCATGGAATGGTGTCGCCGAGCGAAGTGGCGATGTATTTAATCCAGCAACTGGAGAGGTCATTGCAAAGGTTGATTTTGCCACCAATAAAGTCGTAGATGAGGCGGTAAATGCAGCAAAACAAGCCGGAGCAGAATGGCGTAACACTTCACTTGCAAAGCGAACTCAGATCCTCTTTGCCTTCCGAGAGATTGTTAATAACCGCAAAGAGGAGCTCGCAAAGGCGATAACTCTTGAGCATGGCAAAGTTTTATCTGATGCGATTGGTGAAGTAACGCGAGGACTTGAAGTAGTCGAGTTTGCCTGTGGAATACCACACCTATTGAAAGGCGGATTTAGTGAAGGGGTATCAACTGGAATTGATGTCTATTCGATTCGCCAACCCCTTGGAGTAGTAGCAATCATTTCTCCTTTCAACTTCCCCGCGATGGTGCCCATGTGGTTCTTTCCTATCGCAATCGCATCTGGTAACTCGGTAATACTCAAACCAAGTGAGAAAGATCCAACTCCGTCGTTATTGATGGCTTCATATTGGAAAGAGGCTGGGCTACCTGATGGAGTATTTAATGTGGTTCACGGAGATAAAGAAGCGGTCGATCGAATTTTGGAGCATCCTGATATCGCATCGGTTTCTTTCGTTGGCTCAACGCCAATTGCGAAGTACATATATGAAAATGGCACAAAGGCCGGTAAGCGGATCCAAGCACTAGGTGGTGCAAAAAATCATATGTTGGTGCTACCTGACGCCGACTTAGAACTTGCCGCAGATGCCGCTGTGAATGCTGGATTTGGCTCAGCTGGTGAGCGTTGCATGGCGATTTCAGCGCTAGTGGCGGTAGATCCGGTTGGCGATGCATTAGTTGCAAAAATCACCGAACGAATAAGCAAGTTACGCACCGGCGATGGCAACGCGGGAGCGGATATGGGTCCACTAGTCACATCAATTCACCGCGACAAAGTTGCCTCCTACATTGATGCCGGAGAGAGCGCGGGCGCCAAATTAGTAGTTGATGGTAGAAATCCAAAAGTTGAGGGAGCTGCTTCCGGTTTTTGGTTGGGTCCTACCCTCTTTGATCATGTAACGGCAGATATGTCTATCTATAAAGAGGAGATCTTTGGACCAGTTCTCTCAGTCTTAAGAGTTAAGAGTTACGACGAAGGTCTCCAACTTATTAACAGTCATAAGTATGGAAATGGCACTGCAATATTTACAAATGATGGCGGCGCAGCTAGAAGATTTCAAAATGAAGTTTCAGTAGGAATGATTGGAATCAACGTGCCCATCCCCGTTCCTACCGCTTACTACTCATTTGGCGGTTGGAAGAGTTCACTCTTTGGTGACACTCACGCCCACGGAACTGAAGGAGTTCACTTCTTTACTCGTGGAAAAGTAGTAACAAGTAGATGGCTTGATCCCAGCCATGGCGGAATAAATC
>RGYL01000330.1 GCA_010032085.1 Actinomycetota bacterium | reverse complement strand
CTCTTACTATTATTCGTCGGAAGAATTCAGCCACATAAGGGCCCAGAAGTTTTAATCAGAGCTGTTGCTGAGATGGTGCAACACACACCGACGCTCCGTGGCAAGTTACGAGCGGTAATTATGGGCGGACCTTCGGGTAATGGATCGAGTGAACCAGAGCGACTTGAAGGACTCGCAAGATTTCTAGGTGTTAGCGAGATGATCCAATTTGTACCCCCTGTTGCGCATGAAGAGCTCTCTGATTGGTATCGCGCTGCTGATCTAGTCTGCGTACCTTCATACTCTGAGTCATTTGGACTTGTCGCTTTGGAAGCGCAAGCTTGTGGAACCCCGGTCGTTGCAACTGCTGTTGGTGGATTGCGTGCCGCAGTCGCTGATGGAATTTCGGGTGTTCTTGTAGATGGCCACAATCCAAAGGCTTGGTCGGCGACTTTGATGCGACTTTTGAATACAACGGCGCGCGGCATCCTTGATGTCTATGACTTAGTTCTCTCCAAAGGCTCAAGTGCAAAACTAAGCGTGGTCTAGTGAGTACGCGCGCGATGGCGATTGCGACTATCGAGGAATTTCTCGATTCGCATGTAATTGATCATGAACGCACAAATGATTCATTTCTTTTGACCCTCCCGGGTGAGCGCAAATTAGAGACTCATTGCGCTCTTGTTATTGGTGATCACTCGGTTAGCGTCAACGCCTTTGTGATTCGAAAGCCTGATGAAAATGCAGAACAAGTTCATGAGTGGCTTTTGAAGAAGAACGCATCGATGTATTGCGTTGCCTTTGCGATTAATGAATTAGGCGACATTTATTTAGTTGGAAGATTGCCTTTCAATTCAATTACCGAGCGCGAATTAGACCGTGTCATTGGCGCAGTCCTGCAATATTCGGATTCATCTTTCAACCCACTGCTTGAGTTGGGATACTCAAGTGCAATTAGAAGAGAATGGGCGTGGCGAGTTTCACGCGGTGAATCACTTGCTAACCTCAAGGCGTTTGAGCATTTGGTTCATTAAAGATTA
>RGYL01000329.1 GCA_010032085.1 Actinomycetota bacterium | reverse complement strand
ATCGAAGTTGCTGGAGTATGTGTCGCAACTATCGGGGCAAGACCGAGGGTCAATCCCTAGAAAATCACTCTCTCATTGGCAGAATCACGCCGTGGCAAAACGTGAGTCCAAAAGTGGACCGAAGCCTGGTGAGTTCCCGGGCAAGGTTGTTGATGTAGATGTCTCTAGTGAGTTATCGGATTCATTTCTCGAATATGCCTACTCGGTAATTTATTCGCGTGCACTTCCTGATGCTCGCGATGGATTAAAACCAGTACAGCGAAGAATCTTGCATCAGATGTCTGAAATGGGACTTCGACCAGATCGCGGCCATGTTAAGAGCGCTCGCGTCGTTGGTGAAGTGATGGGTAAATTGCATCCACACGGTGATGGCGCAATCTATGACGCGCTTGTCCGTATGGCCCAATCATTCTCAATGCGCCTTCCCTTAATTGATGGACACGGAAATTTTGGTTCGCTCGATGCGGGCCCAGCCGCCATGCGCTACACCGAAGCTCGCCTCGCCTCCGCCTCCCAGATGATGGTCGATGAAGTCGATGAGGACACTGTTGATTTTGGCGCCAATTACGATGGCCAAATCATGGAGCCACTCGTGCTCCCGGGTGCATTTCCAAACCTGCTGGTAAATGGCGCAACTGGTATCGCAGTTGGTATGGCAACAAATATGGCGCCACATAATCTCGGCGAAGTGATTGAAGCGGCGCGCCACTTAATTGAGAATCCAAATGCAACTGTAAAGCAACTAATGAAGATAGTTCCCGCCCCAGACTTTCCAACCGGTGGAACGCTCATCGGAAAAGAGGGAGTTCTTGAGGCTTACCAAAGTGGAAAGGGCGCGTTCAAAGTAAGGGCAAAAGTTGAAATTGGCAAAGTAACTACTCGCAAGCAGGGAATCACTATTACTGAATTGCCCTACAACATTGGCCCAGAGAAAGTTGTTGAGCGAATAAGCGATTTAGTCCGAGGCAAAAAGATTCAAGGCATCTCAGACATCATTGATCTTACTGATGGCCAGAACG
>RGYL01000328.1 GCA_010032085.1 Actinomycetota bacterium | reverse complement strand
CTTCTAAGCGGGTTGTCGCAGGTTCGATTCCTGCCGGGCGCGCTTTTTAATGTCGCCCGGGAGACGGATTACTTACGAATTTGAAGCAATCTGGTGGACGGTCATTGAGCCACTTAATTCATAACTAGTTATGAAAAGCGCTTTGCCATTCGGAGATTTATCTGCTGGAACGAAGATAACTCCTTCAGGAGACCAAGCCGTTGCTTGCGCAGCCGGCGTCGGAGTTGTAGCAAGCATCTGAATCCATTTAATTAGCGTTGGTGAACGTGGACTTGAAATGTCGAATACAACTAGTGCACTCATCCGTTCCAATCCTAAAATCGCCACTCTCGCACTTCCAACCATTCCAACCGCTACGCCCTCTGGTTCTGCACCCTTGTCATCGGAGCGATCTTGTGCGGTGTAGTTAACGGTCGATTTATCAGCAGATAACGCATGTGAACCGTTGATGTTTGCAACACCAAAGGCGCTGATTTGAATCTCTTCAAGGAGTTTTCCGCTATCCCATAAAGGAACGCCATTTCGGTACATGGTCATTGATCTCGAACCGCGCAGATGAATAGTGTCGAAGTCCCCATCGCCATCACGGTCGCCGGCATTTGGGTTTACTTTGGCACGTCCCAACTCTGCGTTCGTCGACCAAGTTTTCCAATCTGGGAAACGACGGCTATCAACTTTAAGTGAGGAGGCGCGGAGATCATCATTAAGGCAGGTGTACTCCCGAGCATCGCCTTCATTAGCGGTCAAAAAGTAATGACCCGAACCAATCTTGAATCCGGCAACGGCATCTGGCTGACTTGATCCGACAACATTTAAGTAAGAACGTGGGCCCTTCCCAGAGTCTCTATCGCTTGTGTCAATTGGAGTCTGTGAGAGCTTGGATTCAAATGCCCGTCGTACATCAATCCAAGTTTTTTGGTCAATATCAAGTACGCCAATTCCATTTGCCTCTTGAATTGTGACATAAGCCTTTGCTTCATCAAGGGCTGTTATGTACTCCGGTTCTAAATCTTTTCCAG
>RGYL01000327.1 GCA_010032085.1 Actinomycetota bacterium | reverse complement strand
CACCGAAGTAACTTTCTGGCCCTCTGAAGAAATTTTTGAAACTACCGATTATTCATTTGAGATTCTCTCGACAAGATTTCGCGAGATGGCATTTTTAAATAGAGGTTTAAAAATAACCCTAAAGGATGAGCGCGCTAGCCATGTTAATGAAAAAGGCGAACAACTCTATGTCGAGTATTGCTACGAAGGTGGAATTGTGGATTTTGTAAAGCACTTAAACACCACAAAAGGTGTTACACATAAATCAATTATCTCTTTCGAGGCTGAAGATAAGAAGAACAAAATGTCACTTGAAGTCGCAATGCAATGGAACACCGGCTTCTCTGAATCCGTCTATACCTTCGCAAACACAATTAATACCCAAGAGGGTGGCACCCATGAAGAAGGTTTTAGAACTGCCCTAACCTCTATCGTCAACAAATTCGGCGAAGAGTGGGGATTTATCCGAAAGAAAGAGGATCGTCTTACTGGCGATGATATTCGTGAGGGTTTAACCGCAATCGTTTCTATAAAAGTCGGTGAACCACAATTTGAAGGCCAGACAAAAACAAAACTAGGAAATACTGAAGCTAAATCCTTCACCCAAAAAGCGTTAAACGACGCTGTTGGTGAATGGTTTGAACGCAACCCTAATGAGGGTAAAGAGATAGTTCGCAAGGCAATTGATGCCGCCGCCGCACGCATCGCAGCGCGTAAGGCTCGTGACCTTTCCCGTTCAAGAAAAGGCCTCCTTGAGGGCCGAGGCATGCCTGGAAAACTCGCTGATTGCCAATGGACCGAGCCGGAAAAGTGTGAGCTCTACATCGTCGAAGGCGACTCTGCTGGTGGTTCAACTAAAGGTGGCCGTGATTCAAGATTCCAAGCTGTCCTTCCGATTCGCGGAAAGATCTTGAATGTTGAAAAAGCTCGCATCGATCGCGTTCTACAAAACAATGAAGTTCAAGCACTTATCACGGCACTTGGAACTGGTATCCATGAAGATTTCGATATTGCAAAACTTCGCTACCACAAAGTGATTC
>RGYL01000326.1 GCA_010032085.1 Actinomycetota bacterium | reverse complement strand
CTTGGCCGACAGCAAGGGGATTCCGCAGGTCTGGGACAACGCTGAAGAACTGATTGTGAATGGTGACTGGGACTGTCTGGTCTTGGCATCCACCACAGAGTCGCTCCTTGAATTGCTGCTCCTTGCATCTCAAGTTGGGCGACCGTGTCTCGTTGAAAAGCCAGTGACGTTTCGTGCATCTGATCTTGCCCCGCTACTAACGCAAGACGCAAACATCCGTGTTGCCTATAACCGTCGTTTCTATGCATCGACGAGTGAAGCGAGGCGATTTGCACAACAAGGTACCTGTTCACTAAGGCTTGAACTTCCGGATTCAGTTGGCAATGCAAGCGATGAGCTCTTGGGACTACGAGCTGTGCGCGAGAACTCCGTGCACGGGCTCGATCTTTTGGCATACGTAGTTGGAAGATATGAGGTCGAAGCGGTGCAACGAATCGAGGATGGTTCGCGGCGCTCGCGGCAAGCCCTCATCCGAGCAGAGAATGGACATCAGGGAGTGGTTATGCTGAACTGGAATTGCCCAGCCAATTTCTCGCTAGTGCTTGACCAGTCCCCAAAGCGTCTCGAGCTACGTCCGTTTGAGATGGCGACAACCTTTGAGGGAATGGAAATACTTGAGCCGACCGCAGAGATTCCAGTGCGGCGTTATGTGCCTAGAAAAACTGGTGAAGTATCTGCTTTCCCTCAAGCAGATGGTCTCAAGCCCGGGTTCTTGGGCCAAGCTCAATCACTTTGGAATCGAGTTACGCGTGGTTCGTGGGATCAGGCAACCGCAACACTTGATGATGCCAGATTCGCACTTGAAGTAGTCGATGCGTTGATTGGTTTATAGGGAGTTGGGGGTAGCCGCTACTTGGAATACTTCCGCTGACGAATTCAATCAACCAGACTCAGCGGGCTGGCTGATGCGAATCTTGTTGCCGTCTGGGTCGAGTGTCTCGCACTCTCGACCACCCCACGGCATCACAAGTGCCTGAACTCCCAAGGCTGCGGCAATCACTTCAACGTCTTGCGTGACGA
>RGYL01000325.1 GCA_010032085.1 Actinomycetota bacterium | reverse complement strand
AGATCTTGCTGCTGACCTTGGTTCAATCGATGCCCAACAGATCAACACAATGAAGATGGGCGAGGATATAGAAATTCGCGTCGGTCGCTATGGCGCCTATCTACAACAGGGCCAAGGCGAAGAAAGGAAATTTGCCAATATCCCAGAAGGAATGGCGCCAGATGAATTAACCCTTGTAAAAGCAATCGAACTTCTCGCTGCCCCTTCAGGAGAACGTGAACTTGGAACCGACCCCGCAACCAGCCTTCCTATCATTGCGAAGTCTGGACGATTCGGTCCATACATAACCGAAGTTCTGCCTGAAGAAGAAGGTAAGAAAAAGAAAAGGGAAGTAAAAGCAAAAACAGCATCGCTACTGTCAACAATGACACTGGATACCGTAACGCTCGATGATGCGCTAAAACTTCTCTCGCTTCCTAAAGTTCTTGGTGTAGATAGTGAGACCGGAGAAGAGATAACTGTTCAAAACGGTCGCTATGGTCCATATCTAAAGAGAGGCGCGGATTCACGCACCCTTACTTCAGAAGATCAACTCTTCACAATCACTCTTGATGAGGCAAGTGAGATATACAAGCAGCCAAAAGTAAGGCGAAGGGGAGTTGCTAAACCCCCACTAAAGGATCTTGGTCTAGACCCAGAAACTAAACGCCAGATAATCATTAAAGATGGAAGATTTGGAATGTACGTAACTGATGGTGAAACAAACGCAACGCTCCGCAGAGGTGACACAGTTGAAGCTATGACGATTGAGCGCGCCCAAGAACTTCTCGCAGGAAGGCGAGCATGGGAACTTGAGAATGGTGGAGCTCCAAAGAAAAAGAGCACTAAGAAATCAAAGAAGAAAGCACCAACCCTGACTGAGAAAACCATTAGCGATGCCGGAGCGAAGCGAAAGGCAAAACGCAAAGCAACTGGAAAATCGAAGAAAGACTAATTACAAGTTAGGTAAAACAAACTCCTCGGCAACGTACTTTCCAAAAGGAATTGCGCTAGTCCACCCTGGGGAGACTGCGTTGAGGA
>RGYL01000324.1 GCA_010032085.1 Actinomycetota bacterium | reverse complement strand
GTTGTATTCCTGACGAAGAAGGCCTGAGACATCAAGATCGATGTGCTCTTTCATTGAAGCTGCAGTCTTCTTATTTGCAGTCAACTTAAGAACTGGTTCGATTGGATTTCCAATCACATTTCCCTGTCCTGTTGGGAAGAGATGCACAACTGCTCCAGCTGCGGCCATGAGTGTGACGCACTCGGCTGCTGCAGAAGAGGTGTCCATGAAGTAAAGCCCGGGTTTCTTTCGATCTGGGGCTTCGGCTGGCTTTAGGACGCCAACTACAGGTACTGATCCAGTCTTTGCGATATTTCCAAGTGCCTTCTCTTCAATAGTAGTCAAACCACCAGCGATATTGCCTTGGGTTGGTTGCGAACCAAGGAGATTTGCGCCGGTCGCTTCAATAACTTTGATGTAGTTGTCATATGTGTCTTGGAAGAGTTTCCGGCAAGCATCATCGATGCAACGCTCGGCAATCAGGTGCTCTCCACCCGTCAACTCAGAGGTCTCACCAAAGAAAACGGTTCCTCCTGCTGCAACCCAGCGATCAACTGCTTGTGAAGTAGTTGGACATGAACCAAGACCAGAAGTTGTGTCTGATTCACCGCACTTGATTGACATGATGAGGTCGCCCTCAGTAGCAGCTTCACGTTGAATTTCGGATGCATCTTGCAAGAATATTTGCGCAACTCTTGCAGCATCTGCGATAACTTGGAGATCGCCTTTGCCTTCAATGGAGAACGAAGCTACTGGCTTTCCAGACTTAGCAATTCCAGCAGCAACGCGTTCGGTCCACTTCGGCTCGATTCCAATCACAACGACGGCAGCAACATTTCCATTTAAGCCAGTACCGATGAGAGTTCTAAAAGTTAGCTCAAGGTCTTCGCCAAATTGCAATCGGCCATATCCGTGCGGGAGCGCAAGGGTGCCTGGTACTACTTTTGCGACCGCCTCAGCAGCTGCATTTGATAGGTCATCGACCGGCAAGATAATTACATGGTTTCGAATACCCATCGATCCATCTGGACGACGGTATCC
>RGYL01000323.1 GCA_010032085.1 Actinomycetota bacterium | reverse complement strand
GAATGTATATCCAGTTCTCGTCGGAGTTGGAAGTGTCACACCGCTGTCGCCGACAGAAACCGCGCTCGTTGTGCTGTTTCCACCTGTAGCACTGTTGTAGGTGTAGGTGACGGTGAAGTGTGAGTAGCGAACTTTTACTACGCCAGTGCCACCCGGCTTGCCATCACGCGAGATATAGGTTTCAGATCCATTCGAGTAAGAAGCAGTATTTCCGTGCGCGGCACCAGCGCCGCCACCACCACCGGAGTTTGCGGTTCCAGCGTTCGCAAACCATGCAACATAGTCACTCGACGGCGCGGGACTTCCTCGTCCGCCGGCTCCGTTGCCACCACCGTTTACTCCGCCGCCACCCAAGTTGTTCTGGCCACCCACGGTGGTGGCACCGCCGCCACCGCCTCCGCCGTAGTTGCCGCCAAAGATGGCAAGGCCTGATTGGCCGCCCGTACCTGACTTTGCAGCATTCGTTGAAGTGTTTGTGTTGTCAAAGCCGTCTGTGACGCCGGCACCCCCAGCACCTCCGGCACTGCTCACCGTCGCAGTCGCCGAGGAAGTTGACGACGTGTCACTAGCGAGTGGGGTTGTTCCACCTGCTCCAGCGGCTGAGGTTGAGTTATACGGAGAGAATGTGCCAACACCACCGCCATATGCCGTAACGGAAAGTGTGCCGTTGTCTGAATAGCTAAAACTGCTGTCTCCGCCAGCTGACCCGGCCGCATCTGAGCCACCGCTCCATTTCTTGGGCAAACCGCCAGCACCCACGACAATCGATGCTGACCGAGATGTGCCTGCTCCGAGGCTGACGGATCCCAGATAGACCGCTCCACCTCCGCCACCACCACCTGCATCGGCGCCGCCACCTCCACCACCACCGACCACCAGAAGATCAAACTTTCTCACTTCGGTCGGAATTGTCCAGGTACCGCTACCTGCAGTAAAGGTAAGGATGCAATAGTCGCCACTGACTTGCGTACTCACTGTTAAACCTGACGTGGTCTGCGCACACGAACTCGGTGTCGACGC
>RGYL01000322.1 GCA_010032085.1 Actinomycetota bacterium | reverse complement strand
AAAATCGTAAGGCGCGGAACCAGAGTTACCCCCGCTTCCGCGCCCTCGATTTTCGCTCATTACTTGAGTACTGGCGCTCCCGCAGAATCAGCGAGCCACTTGCTTGTTATTGAAGCGAGTGTGCCGTTATCGCGGATTGCATCGACAGCTTTTGTTACGCATGAGGTAAGTGGGCTGTCTTTAGCAAGGAGTAGACCGAAGCCTTGGTCAGCTGCATCGCTACCTTCGATCTGTCCGACAATGATTCCATTTGGAACTTCAACAGCGGAGAGATAGAAAGCTGTTGGAAGATCAACAACTAGGCCATCAATCTGCTTATTCTTAAGCGCAGTAACGCCAGCCGCGTTATCGTTAAACACGGAAGCCTTTAGACCAAGAGTTGTCTCGATTACATCAAGTGAAGTGGTCGCAACTGCAGCGCCCAACTTCGCGCCTGAATCGGTAACTCCCTGAAGAGTTGTTACACCCTCAAGCTTGCTTCCCTTGAAGGAGACGATTGCTTGGTTTGACTTGTAGTAAGGAGAGGAGAAATCAACAACTTCCTTACGCTCATCGGTAATCGAATATTGCTGGAGGTTGAAATCAAAGGTTTTTGGACCTGGGGCGATTGCAGCATCAAAAGTGGTGCGAACCCACTTAACCGCTGCTTGGTCGTATCCAAGTTCAGTCGCAATTGCATAAGCAACAGCTGCTTCAAAGCCCTCTCCCTTTTCTGGGGCATCATCGATAACCCATGGGTAGTAGGCAGGTTCACCTGTTGCGATTGTTAGCACGCCGGATTCAAGTGTCTGTAGTGAATCAGGTGCGCAAGTTGTTGTATCGCCGCTAGCTGTTCCGCTCTCATCCGATGAGGAGCAAGCAGAGAGAACTAGTGCGGCGAGAATGAATGGAGTTAATTTGATTAGCTTCTTCATTTCATGCCTTTCAGTTTCTATAGTCATTAACTTTTATTGTCATAGACGCTGGAACTGAGATTTTCAGATCCGCGCTTGTCGAATTACTTCGACCTGGTCCTCACCC
>RGYL01000321.1 GCA_010032085.1 Actinomycetota bacterium | reverse complement strand
CAAATGTTTCATCAGAGCATCTGCTACTTGAGTAGTAAGTCGCTCTTGAACTTGTGGGCGACGCGCAAATAGATCAACCAACCTTGCTAACTTTGAAATACCAGTCACTTTTCCAGAGGGTCCGGGAATGTAGCCAATGTGCGCAAGGCCATGAAAAGGCGTCAAATGGTGTTCGCAATGCGAATAAACCTCAATATCTTTAACAATAACTAGCTCTTCATGACCTAAATCAAAGGTCTTATTGAATATCTCTGCTGGGTCTTGGAATAACCCTTGGAAATTTTCTTGCATCGCCCGGGCCACTCGACCAGGAGTTTCCTTCAAGCCCTCGCGTTCAGGATCTTCGCCTAATCCAATTAGTAATTCACGGATTGCGCGTTCTACTCGCGCAGCATCAAAGCTAGCGCTCATCAGAAGGCTCTTTTGTACTTGCTGCCTTCTTGCGTCGCTTTGGTTTCTCCTCCGCTACCACTTCAGTTTTCTTCTTTATCGCAACCGGAGGGACGCGCGATGGAATACGTAACTCAGAACCAGTCCAGGCGGGACGATTTGGCCGAGCAGCAACATGTTTGAAAATAATCTCTATCTCTTCTTTGTGAAGCGTTTCCTTCTCCAACAACTCTTCTACTAGTGCATCAAGGATTGACCTATTTTCTACCAAGATCTCGTAAGCCTCTTGATGTGCCGTTTCAATAAAGGCGCGAATCTCTTCATCAACTGCGCTTGCAACATCTTCTGAATAATCTCTTTGATGTCCATAATCTCTACCAAGGAATGGGGCTGAATCACTTGTTCCAAGTTTTATCGCACCTAATCGTGAAGTCATTCCATATTGGGTAACCATCGCGCGAGCAAGAGCTGTTGCTTTCTCAATGTCGTTAGAGGCTCCCGTAGTTGGATCGTGAAATACAAGTTCTTCCGCGGCTCTGCCACCCATTGTGTAAGCAAGTTGATCAAGCATCTGATTTCGAGTGGTCGAATACTTATCTTCATCTGGAAGAACCATTGTGTAACCAAGGG
>RGYL01000033.1 GCA_010032085.1 Actinomycetota bacterium | reverse complement strand
AGTGAGCCTTGAAAGAAGTCCAGCGTCAGCAACAATCGTAGTTCCATTGATAAATGAAGCGCGCGAAGAGGCAATCCAAACTAGAATTTCGGCAATCTCCTCAGGTTTTCCTACATGACCGATACTCTTCCCATCTGTCGGAAAGCCCAGTTTTTCTAATAATTCGCGATCGTTTGCGAGATTTTTTGTGGTCATAGGTGTATTTATGGAACCAGGTGCAACAGCCACCACGCGAATTCTTAGCGGATTGAGTTCAAGTGCAAGTTGTGAAGTTAAAGAATTCAGGCCACCTTTTGATGCAGCATAAGCGGCGTGATTTTTCATACTCGCGAAGGCGTGAACAGAAGAAACATTCAGAACGCTTCCACCGCCGTTGGCTTCAAAAAGAGGGATTGCATGCTTAATGGTGAGGAATACAGACCTCAAATTAACAGATAGCACTTGGTCCCATTGCTCAACAGAGAGCTCTCTGATTTCAAGACCATGGGTAGGCATGGCGGCCACATTAAAGAGTGCAGAAAGTTTTTCACCCGCGATATTGAGAAAAGCTTGTTCAATTTCTAACGGAGATTCCAAATCACAACTTTGATAGGTAACTTCTGCATTTGAGGTACTACGCGAGCGATAATCATCCTCGCTGATCTTGTCTAAGCCTAAAACTCTGGCGCCCTTAGAAGTGAGCAAATCTGCAGTTGCGGCACCAATTCCCGAGGCCACGCCAGTTACAACACAGAACTTGCCTTGCCAATCCGAAATATCTTGCACGGGTAATCTCCCTAGCGCCCAAAAGGAATACTAGCATAGCGTTTTAGCAACTCTAAGATTTTTTGCAGGAGGAACATTGGATCAAGTAACACTAGAGAATGAATTTCTTAGAGTAGTGATCGTGCCCAAATATGGTGCGAAGATTACGGAGATTTGGGACAAGCGAGCGAACTATCAATGGTTATGGACTGATCCATCAAGGAAATTGAGAGAACGTAAATTTGGGGATAGCTACGAATCCCACGACATATCGGGCTTCGATGATTGTTTTCCAAACATAGGCATAAGTAGATATCCACTCGACCCAAGCCTGATGCTTCCTGATCACGGTGATCTATGGACTCAAGTTGCAACTTGGCATGCTAGTCAAACAAGCTGTACCACGATTATTGAAGGCGTGAGTTTTAACTATTTTTTCGAAAGAACTCTGAATCTTAAGAGTAACTCTCTAGAAATTAAATATGTTGTAAAAAATATGGATAAGAGAGACTTTATTGGATTTTGGAGTGCTCACCCTTTATTTAAAGCCGTCGATGGAATGCAAATTGAGATGACTGGGAATCCTCGCATGACTAAAGAATTCGGTTTCAGTGGCCGAATGGGGCGGGACGGTAGCGATGGATACGAGGGACATCTTGACGCTTATCGCTGGCCTTTTACAAAAGGGGCAGAAGGCTCGATAAATGACATAAGTTTTATTGATCTCGCGAAAAGCCTCACAGACAAAGTTGTTATAGCTTCACCTTCAGATGGAAAAATAATGTTAAAAAATCCTAAATTCGGTTGTTCTATTTGTTTTCACTTCGACCCGATAGAAATCCCGTATACCGGAATCTGCTATAACCTGAACGCTTGGCCATTTGCCGGGGAGCCGGGGTGCTGGCTCGCGATCGAGCCGACCCAAGGCGCTACGGATAAGTTGGATGAATCAAGAGAAGTTGAAGCTTTTCTCCCCTTCCCGAGTGAATCAAGAGTGGAGTTTGGCTTCCGCTTGGAATTCCGGGTAGAAATATAACTAAAGTTTATAAACCAAAGAATCCTCTAAGTTGACCTTTACACGCTCAAAACTTGCGAGATCAACCTAAGAAATTTATCTCCCTGACCCTTGATTTCTGTAAAAAAAAGTCTAGGTTTGTGTAAACCGTTAACCGTAAACGGAGTTCGAGGAAATTTAGGAGATGTGACCCTAGTGACCCAGACGGATGGATCAAGGAATAAAGTCGAGAAGGAAAAATTCTTTTTTCGCTTGTTAGCTGTTCCCGAGTTAGGCGTTGTAGTCGCGCTGATTATTTGTATCAGTATTTTTCAATCAATAAACCCGGTTTTTCTATCAGGCGAAGTTGTCGGTTCAATCATTCAGGCGGTCACGTTCGTTTCGATAATTGCAGTGGGACAAGCATTCCTACTCATAGGAGGAAATTTCGACCTCTCGGTTGGTGCAGTAGCCGGATTAACCGCTGTGACCTCGGGGAAGTTGATGACAAGTGCTGGACTACCAGTGTGGCTGGCATTATTTCTTGGCTTAGCTCTCGGAGCATTAATTGGACTTATAAATGGATTGATGGTCACAAAGGCCGGAGTGCCCGCTTTTATCCAAACATTGGGCATGCTCTTCGTAGCGCAAGGGCTCATCCAGGTTGTTTCGCTCGGATATCCCGTATATCCCTTGCCTGATGTAATTACAAAAATAGGGGAGAGCAGTTTCTTCTTTACTCTCGGATGGAACGCCCTACTTTGGGTCGTAATTTCAATAGTTGGAGACTTTGTAATTAGAAAAACGGCAATCGGAAGAAATTTATATGTCATCGGCGGAAATAGCGAAGTTGCAAAAATAGTGGGAATTAATGTGGCTAGGTACCAGCTGTGGTGCTTTGTCTTGGCTGGGACGCTTTCTGCACTTGCTGGGATGTTGGTGATGGCATCGCTCTCGGCAGGCGCCCCAAGCATTGGAACTGGTTGGGAACTTACAGTCATCGCTGGGACCGTAGTCGGAGGCGTGAGCTTATTTGGCGGAATCGGAACTATTGCTGGAGCGATATTGGGTGTACTACTGATTCAGTGCGTTCAGAGTGGACTCATTACGAGTGGCTTAAGTCCCAATTACCAATTAATTGCCGTGGGAACCATTCTTGTTCTTGCGGTATTTCTCGATGTTACTCGAAGGAAATATCGGAATACAGTTCGTAAAGCAACAACTGAGTCTCCATCAGAAGCAGTTGAAAGAACTGTGAATGAAGGAGGTGATGTCTAAGCCAGACTCTTAGATGAGTTATCTAATTCATGATCTAAACCCTCACTGCAGTTAACTGATAAAGATGGAAAGGAGCTTAACAAGTGTTAAGAAAACACAAATTATCAATTTTGGCGATACTTTCACTCGTAATTCCTGCGATTCTCATGGGTTCGAGTTCAAATGCCGCTACTAATTACAAAGGACGGGACAAGAGCATTCTCTTTGTCCAGCCAATGAAGGATCACCCCGTGCATCGTTTGATGCAGGCGGGTCTTCTACAAGAATGTAAGCGACTTGGTTTCTATTGCAAGGTTGTAGGAAATGCCAGCGCCTCAAACTGGGACGATGTTGGAACCTTGCCTCTCGTTGATGCAGAGCTTGCACGTAAGAAATATGGCGGCGTTGCCGTATATCCAGTGAGCCCTGTTCTATTTAAGTATGCCGAGAAACTAGCCAAGAAGGGCTACCCAATTATGGGCTGGCATGCGATCCCAAAGCAAGGAACCACTTCATACGTGGCATCCGTCGCTCAATTAGTTCCTAATGCCGGAAAGGGTCCTGCTGAAGAAATCTGCAAGATTCACCAAAACAAGGGAACTGTTGCTATCACTGAAGGTAGCTTGAATGATGAGGAAAACACCAAAGCGGCAGCTTTCAAAGAGCAATTGGCCAAATCATGCCCAGCAATGAAGACAACTGAGATTGGAATTGAAGGTTTTGATCCAACTAAGGCTGTTGCAATTGCGGTCGGTATGTTGTCTGCGGACAAGGACATCGTCGCTGCTTACTCAACGACTGGAAATGGCGCACAGACTTGGTCTCAAGCTGCCGCGCAGACCAATCGAAAGATCACAATTATCGGAATGGACTATATTCGTCAGAACCTAGATCTCATTCGCGATGGAAAAGTGCATGGAGTTGTGGCACAGCCTCTTTATGAAGAGACTGCCATGATGGTAAAACTTTACGACCAACTATTTAAAGGTCAGAAAGTTAAGTACTCCAATATCCTCCCATCAGTAATTGTGACCAAAGCAAACCTCGATAAGTACTACAAGATCGTGGATGCAGCTGGTCAGTAAATTGAAATAGATGTAGGGGTGCGCGTTATCTCCCGCGTACCCCTACATATTAAATAGTCAGTCAATCTGTAACGAAGAGGATCTAGGTGAATAGCCAAACGCCAGCAGTTCTTGAGGTAAAAAAGCTTGGCAAAAATTTTGGAAACGTCCAAGCACTAGTCGGCGTAGATTTGGAGATTTACGACTCAGAGATTCATGCAATTCTTGGTCAAAACGGTGCGGGTAAGAGCACCCTGGTTAAGCTCATTACTGGGCTTTATCCGACCAATAGTGCGACTGGGGAAATTTATCTCAATGGCAAGAAAGTTCAGCTAAAAAGCGTTTCAGACGCTAGAAAAAAGGGCCTTGCCTATGTCCCTCAAGAAATTGAGATTGTTGATAATTTAACAGTCGCAGAAAATATTTTCGCCGGCCAGATTTCTAGCCTTGGTAGAGTTTTTTCTCTCGCCAGAATTTTCAATCTCGCAGAGGAGTTAAATAAGAAATATAGTTTTGGTCTTCCAGTCCGAGCGATTGCTGCCGGGCTCAGTACGGCTCAACGCCAAACGGTAATGATTGCTAGAGCTTTAGCGTCAAACCCATCGGTTCTACTGCTAGATGAACCAACCACTTCGTTATCGAAAGATGATGCTGCGACTTTGGCACAGAATTTAATCAATCTTAAGAAAAATAAAGTAACAATGATCTATATCACTCATCGCATTCCAGAAGTGCTAGCTTTATGCGATCGTGCAACTGTTCTACGTGATGGAAAAGTTGCGCTGAAACTAGAGAAGTCTGAATTAAGTCCAGAAAAGATTATTACGGCGATGATTGGGCATTCAATTGAAAACAAAAATCAGGTTTCAAAGTCTCAAAGTGTTTACAATGTATTACTTGAGTTAAAGCGGGTAAGTGTCCCAAGCGTAAATCCTCAACAAGTGGCGTTACATGATGTGAACTTTGAATTACGTGATGGAGAAATCCTTGGACTTGCTGGATTAGTAGGATCGGGTAGATCTGAAATCCTAAGTGCGATAGCTGGAAGATCCCCATTCTCTGGAATTTTGAAGGTAGGAAACAAGGAAATATCAAACCCGAGCCCGAAGAAGATGCGCGAGTTGGGGATAGTCATTTTGACCGAGGATAGAAAAAGAGAAGGCCTGCTCTTCAATCTAAATCTTGTGAGAAATGTGATTGCGGGATCGACAGAGAAATTTACGAAGTTCGGACTGGTGAAAGTAAGGCAGGAGTTCCGGGAAGCCTCAAAGTCAATGGATACGTTGGCGGTCAAAACTAGGAGTTATCTAGCTGAGCCAGCACATTTGAGTGGAGGCAATCAGCAGAAAGTATTACTTGCCAGGGCACTCACTTCATCTCCAAAGATCCTTCTACTAGATGAGCCTACGAAAGGGGTAGACGTTGGCGCCCGTCAAGAGATATATCAAATTATTCGGCGAATAAAGGAATCTGGCACAGGCATAATCGTTGTCTCATCAGATCTTGATGAATTACTTCTGCTCTCTGATCGAGTTGTTGTTGTGGCAAACGGAACCACTGCCGATCAGTTTGCCAGGGGTGAGGGTGATGAAGCCAGAGTGTTGCGTTTTGGCACTGGCTTACTTCAATAACAAATTTCTCACGTTGACTTGATTTGCGAAAGGAAACCAATTGACTCTTAAGTTGGTTTACGCTTTTGCCGAAGGTAATAAAGACTTAAAGAATCTCCTCGGTGGAAAGGGAGCAAACCTTGCTGAAATGACAAGGTTGGGAATTCCGGTTCCTCCCGGCTTCATAATCACAACGGATGCTTGTAAGGAATATCTAGCGAACAACCGGGTTCCTCTAGAACTGGATGTTCAAGTTACTCGAGCTTTACGAAAACTTGAGGATGAGTGTCAAAAGAGATTTGGAGACAGTGAAAATCCACTTTTGATTAGCGTGAGATCTGGTGCTAAGAATTCAATGCCGGGCATGATGGAAACAATTTTGAATGTAGGACTAAACGATAAATCGGTAGTAAGTCTTGGAATGCAAACTGGAAATGAGAAATTTGCCTGGGATGCTTATAGGAGACTAATACAGATGTATGGAAAAACTGTATTGGGTATAGAAGGGGCTAAATTCGCGAAAGCCTTGGACGAATCAATCAAATTCGAAAGTGTTTTGCAACCCCAATTCATGACAGTCGATGGGTTAAAGACACTGGTCGACAAATTTAAAAAGATTGTGAGGTCCGAATCGGGAGAGGATTTCCCCCAAAATCCTCGTGAGCAATTAGATAGAGCCATATCTGCAGTATTTGAATCATGGAACACCGAACGTGCGAAGCTATATCGACGTAGAGAACGAATCCCCGACGATCTTGGGACTGCAGTTAATGTCGTTGCCATGGTGTTTGGAAACATGGGCGATGACTCTGGAACCGGTGTCTGCTTTACGAGAGATCCAGCCACTGGTGAAAACGGTGCATACGGTGACTACTTACCCAATGCACAAGGTGAAGATGTCGTGTCGGGCACAAGCAACACACTAACCCTTGAAGATTTTAAGAATCGCTCTCCGAAACTCTTCGATGAGTTAAAAGCAATTATGTACAAACTTGAGACTCACTATCGAGACATTTGCGATATTGAATTTACAGTTGAACGTGGACGACTTTGGATTTTGCAAACACGAGTCGCCAAGAGAACTCCTGCTGCGGCTTTTCGAATAGCCATCCAGTTGGTAGATGAACAATTAATCACGATGGATGAAGCGCTAATGCGTGTTACGGGAAATCAATTGGCTCAATTGATGTTCCCGCAGTTCGTCAAAAAGGATGACGTCAAGCCAATAGCCATCGGCATTCCAGCCTCGCCTGGAGCTGCAGTTGGGCGCGCAGCATTTAGTTCCGCGCATGCGGTTGAGCGGGCCGACAGAGGAGAAAAAGTCATATTGATAAGACGTGAGACAAATCCAGATGATCTCGGAGGCATGTTGGCTTCAGTGGGGATACTTACCAGTCGTGGTGGCAAAACCTCCCATGCTGCGGTAGTTGCTCGCGGGGTAGGAAAAACGGCTGTTTGCGGTGCGGAGTCCATAGAAGTTAATGAAGTCAATATGTTTGCCCAAATTGGAGAAATCCGAATTAATGATGGAGATTTAATTTCAATCGATGGCCTTACTGGCGAAATTTTTAATTTAGAAGTACCAGTCGCTCCATCATTAGTTGAAACGTATTTGATGCATGGAATTACAGCCGCCACAAATGGCAAAGATCAAGCAACGCAAGACTTAATTCGCTCAATTGATCGGCTGCTTCGCCATGCCGACCGTCGCCGAAGGTTGATGGTAAGAGCAAATTGCGATACTTATCAACTCTCCCACTCCAAACTCATCGAGAGTCTCAAAAGGCGAAACTGTAAAAAT
>RGYL01000320.1 GCA_010032085.1 Actinomycetota bacterium | reverse complement strand
TCTGGTTCCGGCAAGACAACTGTCGGAAGAGCAGCGATCGGGCTTCTTCCAGTTAAATCGGGAAGATTAGAAATCGTGGGCAAAGATATTTCCAAGGCATCGCAAAAAGAGCTCTTCCCAATCCGCCGCCATACCGGAATCGTTTTCCAAGATCCAGCATCATCTTTAAATCCAAGACTTCCCATCGGTGAATCAATCGGTGAACCAATTTTCCTTGCGAAACTAGCCAAGGGTGATGAGCTAAATAAGAAAGTGGAAGATCTATTAGAACAGGTCGAGTTGCCACGTTCTTATCGCAATCGATTCCCACATGAGTTATCGGGCGGACAGCGCCAACGCGTTGGTATCGCGCGCGCTCTTGCGCTCACCCCTGATCTACTAATTGCCGATGAACCAACTTCGGCTCTAGATGTCTCGGTCCAAGCTCGATTCTTAGACTTGCTCCTAAATCTTCAAGATAAATTGAAGTTTGCTTGTCTCTTTATCTCTCATGACCTCGCGGTCGTGGATATCTTGGCGCACCGAATTGCCGTTATGCAGGATGGCAGATTGGTAGAGGTAGGCGATCGCGATTCAATTTTGAAGAATGCGAAAGATCCATACACACAAAGACTCATTGCTGCCGTTCCAGTTCCTAATCCAGAAGAGCAGCGCAAGCGCCGCGAAGCCCGTCTAGCCGCTAAATAAGCCCTACCAAATAGCTACTTGCTCGCTTTGGGGCATGAATAGCGAATCGCCCTCTTTAACGCCAAATGCTTTATGGAATTGTGGCAAGTTCTTCAAAATCTGATTGCAACGAAATTCACCGGGGGAGTGCGGATCTGTTGCCAAGCGAACTTTCATTGCCTCACTTCTAATTTTTCCGCGCCAAACTTGGGCGTAGCCGATAAAGAATCTCTGTTCGCCATTTAATCCATCAATGACTGGCGCTTCTTTATCGCCGAGGGCAATCTTGTAAGCCTTGAAAGCGATTGTTGCGCCCCCAAGATCTCCAATGTTCTCACCAATTGTTAGCGCGCCATTTACATTTACATCCGGCGCCTCTTCTG
>RGYL01000319.1 GCA_010032085.1 Actinomycetota bacterium | reverse complement strand
GACCAGGCGTAATTAGGTAAGGAAAAAGGAGAGGCCATGCCAAGACCATCACGCGGACCGCGCCTTGGAAGCGGACCGGCACATGAGAAATTATTGCTACGCACTTTAGCGGCGCAATTATTTGAAAAGGGCAAGGTGCGCACGACCGAAGCAAAAGCTCGTCGTCTCCGTCCACTCGCCGAGAAGTTGATCACCAAAGCCAAGAAGGGTGATCTTGCTGCTCGCCGGGAAGTTCTTGCTGAAATCCCACAGAAAGATGTTGTGAAGATCCTCTTCTCTGAAATTGGTCCTCGTTTTGCCACAAGAAATGGTGGCTATACGCGCATCACAAAGATTGGTCCTCGCAAGGGAGATAACGCACCGATGGCGGTAATCGAAGTTCTTGCTGAGTAATTAACTCAGTATTTGAAGATGGAGCCCACTCTCAATCCCGAGAGTGGGTTTCTTCGTTTTCGCGCTGATTTTTCCTACGATGGAACAAATTTCAATGGCTGGGCCCGTCAACCAGAATTAAGGACGGTTCAAGGTGAGCTGGAGAAAGCGCTCGCTGGACTTACTAGATTTGATATCGAACTAGTTGTTGCTGGAGAGTGGAAAGTCGAAGATTTACTTTATCGATTAAATCGAATGCTTGATGAGGATATTCGGATTAATTCACTCTCTAAGGCCCCGCCCTTTTTCCATGCCCGCTTCTCAGCGCTTCGACGCAAATACATCTACAAAATCGCGGATGGCCGGCGTCAAGTAGAGCCACTTAAGCGATTCGATATTGCTCCTTGGTATCGAGATTTAGATATGAATCCGATGAATGAGGCAAGCAAACTACTCCTAGGAGAACATGACTTTGCAGCATTTTGTAAGACCGGAGGTATTGGAACCACTATTCGCAGGCTCGAGAAGTTCGAATGGAAAAGAGAGGGCGATTTACTAGTAGCCGAAGTTGTCGCCGATGCATTCTGCTATTCAATGGTCAGAAATCTCGTTGGAGCATGCGTAAGAGTTGGGGAAGGAAGATTTGAACCAAATTGGATTAAAGATGTTCTTGAAAAT
>RGYL01000318.1 GCA_010032085.1 Actinomycetota bacterium | reverse complement strand
CGCCTCGCAGATGAAGGCGCCAAGGTTGTTGCAGTTGATACCAATGAGGAGACTGGAAAGAAGATCGCAGGTGAGGTCGGTGGAATCTTCGTCAAGGCCGATGTAACCAGCCGCGAAGAAGTAGAGAATATGTATAAAGTTGCATTTGATACTTATGGCCGTATTGATATCGCCTTTAATAATGCCGGCATCTCCCCTCCTGATGACGATTCAATCCTGGTAACTGAGTTACCAGCTTGGGAGAAAGTTCTTAAAGTAAATACAACTTCGGTCTACTTGTGCTGCAAAGCAGTTATTCCATATATGCAGAAGAACGGTAAGGGCTCGATAATCAACACTGCATCATTCGTTGCCACAATGGGAGCTGCAACCTCGCAGATCGCCTACACCGCATCAAAAGGTGGTGTACTTTCCATGTCGCGTGAGCTCGGAGTGCAATTTGCACGGGAAGGTATTCGCGTAAATGCGCTCTCTCCTGGACCGGTAAACACACCGTTGTTGATGGAGTTATTCGCAAAAGATCCAGAGCGCGCCGCTCGAAGATTGGTTCACATCCCCATGGGTCGCTTTGCTGATGCCGGCGAAATAGCCGCAGCAGTTGCATTCCTTGCTAGCGATGACTCCTCATTTATTACCGCTTCTAATTTCTTGGTAGACGGCGGAATTTCTGGAGCTTACGTAACTCCGCTATAAAAGTTAGATTAAGACTGGTTCGTTCTTAGCGACTTTATCAAGGAAGTTATCTACAAGTTGGGCTGCGCGCACCATCGCATCGCTCTCCTCATAAGAGGTTTGAGCAAGAAGAAGTTTGTGATCTAGCCCTTCATGGGTGACTTCAACACATGAGTCATCAAGTGTGAACCATTGATCTAAAACTTCACGATCAACTTCTGGATGAAACTGCAGCGCTAAGGTGCGACCACAGACGAAGGCTTGCGATGCGATTGGGCTTCTTGCAATCTCAGTTGCTTTCGGTGGCAAAGTCCAACGATCCCAGTGATATTGAAACCAAGGTCCGCTATCGATAAGAGATTTATCATCGCTAACAAT
>RGYL01000317.1 GCA_010032085.1 Actinomycetota bacterium | reverse complement strand
CGCTTCGCGTGTCGGCATCCAGTGATTAACATCCGGTGTCAACAGACAGACAGAGAATATCTTTTTAAGGTGATCAAGTGATTGGATATCTCCTGAATCATGCCAGCGAAACCATTTAGATTTGTGTCGTAAGATTTGCGCTGCCATTGCTTGGACCCATCGCGGATCATCAATTGCTTTTAATCTTTTGTATTGAGCTGCTTGTACATTGGAAAACACGTAACAACCTTTTAAGGCGTAGCAGCCATGACAGACAGTGCCTGGAATCTTTGCCAGCTTGCTGCCTGTTTTACATTCTTTAGCAGGTATACCGTAAGACCAGCCAGGCATTTTAGAAGGCTTTGACAGCGTGCCGGTGATTTGATCTAATTCTATTGCTTTCATATGTCCTATATAATCTTATAATTTAAATTGTCAAGCTTGTGCGCTTGTTCGCTTGCGAGCTTGTTCGCTTGCGAGCTTGTGCGCTTGCACGCTTCGCGGTGCGCGTTTTTCTGAAATGCGAATCGTAGGCCTGCAGCTGGGCTAATGTTATTTTGTCCATATTGCGTACCATAATGTAAATAGAATACACGCCAGCAAAAAATCTGTGGCGTGTATTCCGAATAGTTCAATCATTACCAGCTACAATCATAGCCAATATCTTTACCAGCTTTTAACTGTTCCTTGCACCACTCAATAAACTTTTCATCTTGTTGAGCGTATTCCGTAACTTGTTCCTCTTGGAATTGTTGTCCCCAGAAAAAACCATCGGAAGCAAAATAATCATAGTATTTATTTTTATATGCATTCTCTAAACGCTCAACTAACTCATTTGTGATTTTAACACCACCTTGCCCACCATTGAAGCCGAGATGTTGTAAATCACTCATTGTGTTATGTTTTTGTTTTTCTTTGTGCTGTTCGTTGAATTCAGTTGCCATAAACTGCTGTAACCTAGCATGTTTACGCCAATAGAACTCTTCTTTAACTTGTCCGTTTTCATCACGAAAACCAGCGTATTGGTCTAGTCCCATAGTCACTCCTTTGTTAGTTGTTTTTCTTTCTGTT
>RGYL01000316.1 GCA_010032085.1 Actinomycetota bacterium | reverse complement strand
CTTCTACCTCTAGAACAAGTTGCGCACTTTTCTCTGATAATGAACTACTTTTTTCACAACATCATGATGCTGCAACGGAACATGCTGAAGCGCTGCCCAAAATAGTTGCTGCCGCGCTAAGGGTAAGTAGCAAAATAGATCAGGTAGTAGTTGGAATGGGGCCTGGACCATTTACTGGACTTCGCGTAGGAATAGTTTTTGCAGAAACCTTTGCCCAAGTTCGAGGAATAGAAGTTGTGGGAGTTTGTTCACTAGACGGTATAGACATCGATAGCGATGATTACATAGTCGCAACCGATGCGAGGAGAAAAGAGATCTATTGGGCTAGATATAAATCTGGAGTTAGAGTTGAAGGACCAATTGTGAATAAGCCTGAAGAAATAGCTGGGTCAGGCCATCTTAAATTTGGTTTTGGTTTTACCGAAACCCTGTATCCCTCACCGCATCTCCTATTGGCAAAATCAAAGAGCGCCCCAGTCTCACATCCACTCTATTTAAGGCGTCCCGATGCCGTTCCAACGAGTGAGCGCAAATGATTGCTTATCGCGAGATGTCTAACTTTGATATCCCTGAACTAGTTTGTATCGAAAAAGATGTCTTTCCCGAGTCGCCTTGGAGCGCTGCACAATTTCGCGAAGAACTTAGTGGAGTACCAAGAACGAGGAAATATCTAGTTGCTCTTGAAGCGCTGATGTTGGAGATTCGAGAGGGGAACCTTGAGGCCCAACCCCTATATGAAAAGCGTGGTTACAAAGTAATTTCGCGTCGAGATAACTATTACGCGCGTGGAATTCATGCGTTAATCATGCGCAAAGAGGTAAGTCATGAGTGAACCACTTGTCCTAGGAATCGAAACTTCCTGTGATGAGACCGCGGTTGGAATCGTTCGTGGTCGCAAATTACTTGCAAATGTGATTGCCTCAAGCGTTGATGAACATGCTCGCTTTGGCGGAGTAGTTCCAGAAGTTGCATCAAGAGCACATCTAGAGGCTATGCAACCCACAATCGCGCGCGCATTATCCGAGAGCAAAGTTCGACTTCAAGACTTGG
>RGYL01000315.1 GCA_010032085.1 Actinomycetota bacterium | reverse complement strand
TTTTATAAAACAATACCGCTAAATTAAACTTTGCTTCTAAAAAATTATTATTTAAATCTAATGACTTTAGGTAACTATCTTCGGCTTTTTCTAATTCGTTTAACTCCTGATATGTATATCCGAGTATGTTATAAAAAATATAATTTTTTTTTTTTGAATCAATATTTAAGAGCTTATTTTTAAGCAAATAAAATTCTTTTCTAAAAAGTAAATCTTGTATTTCTCTATCTAAATCTTGCATTTTTTTGCTATTTCCCTTTTAATCTCATAGGTATGCCATTTAAATTTAAAAATTCTTTCGCTTCAATTATTGAATAATCTCCATAATGAAAAATTGAGGCGGCTAAGACTGCGCTAGCTAAACCTTCTTTAAAACCATCATATAAGTGGGCAAGGGTACCTACACCACCAGAAGCGATTACCGGAATAGAAACTATGCTTGATATAGCTTTTGTTAATTCAAGGTCGTAACCAGACTTTGTTCCATCCCTATCCATAGATGTGAGAAGTATTTCACCAGCTCCGTTTTTTTCTGCAATTTTTGCATAGTTAATAGCATCAATTCCTGTTGCGTTTCTTCCTCCATGGGTGAAAATTTCCCATTTATTAGCCCCAACTTTTTTTGCATCAATTGCAATGACAATACATTGTGACCCAAATTTAATAGAGCTTTCTTTTATAAAATTATGATTTTTTACTGCTGCAGTATTAATTGAAACTTTATCAGCTCCAGCAAGGAGCAAATTTTTAATATCTTCAATACTAGAAACTCCACCGCCAACTGTTAAAGGAACAAAACAACTTTTTGCAGTAGCGCTAACTTTATCTAATAAAATTTTTCTATTTTCATTGGATGCGGTAATATCTAAAAAACATATTTCATCGGCTCCACCTTTATCATATATCTTTGCCTGTTCCACAGGATCGCCGGCATCTTTTAAATTTACAAAATTAATCCCTTTGACAACTCTGCCATCTTTAACGTCAAGACACGGTATAATTCTTTTTTTAAGCATTTTTTTTATACAAATTACATCTTTTTCATCTTTA
>RGYL01000314.1 GCA_010032085.1 Actinomycetota bacterium | reverse complement strand
AGCTTGACCTAAAACTAATGGAACAGTTGCAAGTTTAACTTTCCATAAATGAACACCTCTATTATCCCACTCTGATAATAAAATATTAAGATTTCTTCTTGCTACTCTTAAATGAAATCCTGATCTACTTCCTCCAATACCTACACGTCCAAAAGCTTCATCAATAAGCTCATCTAGTTCAAGATTAAAACTTGTAGTTCCAGAGGTAGTCATCTACTCTCCTATTTATCTATAAATAGCGTAATATTTAATGCACTACTATTAGCTGTTACACCAACTCCATCAATGATTCCTGTTCCATTTCTTCCTGCATATAGAACACCATCTTCTGGAAAGTTTAATGTTTCTGTTTGTCCAGCGCCAACAAATACTTGTAAATAAACTTGTGTATTAGTTGAAGAACTAACTGTTGTAGCAGTTGCTAAACCATTAATTACAGCTGATCCAGAACTTCCTGTAGACTGGATCATAAATCCACGAAGTCTTGTAGGACCTGCAAATAAAATTGCATTTGTTGCAGATGTATTAACCGGTTTTACATCGCCTTTATATCTACCCATAAATTTCTCCTTATATTAATAGAGCCCCCGAAGGAGCTCTATTAAAAAATTAATTAGCTAACTTCGCCTGGCTGACCATTATCAACAATAATGTAATTTATAATTACAGAAGTAGTTGAAGAAATAGTAGAACCAGAAACACCAGCACCATAAATAGTAACGTTAGCTGTTTGTGCAGCCGTTGCAGCCGTTCCTAATTTATTTGTAGCAAGAGCAGATTGTACTCCATTAGCGCTTAATGCTGAAGCAATAGATGTTGAAGCAGCAACACTAGCAGTTGAAGTTGTACCAATGTTTAAAGTTTTATTAGCAGCTCCAGTAGCAGCATGAATAACATCAACGATTTGTGCACCAGCTGGTAACACGATATTTTGATTGTTATCAATATTTTTTATTGCAGCATACGTAGATACGTTTCCTGTCAATATTCCTTTAGCTGAAAGAATAACTGTACCTGCGAACACATTTGATTCTTTGTTCTGTCCGCCGT
>RGYL01000313.1 GCA_010032085.1 Actinomycetota bacterium | reverse complement strand
CACAATTAGATACTCCACACTCTAGAAGAAGAGTAAGTCTTGCAGACTACGAGTGGGCAGATCTAATAGACAATGCAGATAAAGTTAGATTATTAATTGATCCAACTTCTTCTTATGCAAAAGCTGCGGCTGCTGCTATGGGAAGAGCTATGGATGATGTAATAATCACAGCTTTAGGCGGAACAGCGTATTCTGGTGAAACAGGATCTACTTCTGTATCGCTTCCATCTGGACAGAAGCCATATACAGCTTCTCAAACTGATGGTCTGACTATAACTAAATTGTTGGAAGCTAAAAAAATCCTAGATTTAAATGATGTTGATCCATCTATACAAAGATACTTTGTATGTGGACCAAAACAAATCTCTGATTTATTAGGAACAACTCAAATCACATCTAGTGATTTCAATACAGTTAAAGCATTAGCACAGGGTCAAGTTGATTCTTTCCTAGGCTTTAAATTTATTGTTAGCAATAGATTAGCATTTGATGCAACTAACACTGACGACAGACTATGTTACGCCTTCACTCAAGACGCTATTAAATTAGCGATTGGTCAAGATGTTATAGCGAGAATTGATGAGAGAGCTGACAAATCGTACAGCACTCAAGTTTATTACGCTATGAGCATTGGTGCAACTAGAATGGAAGAAGAAAAAGTTGTACAAATTGCTTGCGACGAATAATAACTAACTAAATAGGAGAAAATATAATGGCTACATTATACTCAAACCAGAAAACAAAATGGTCGCAAAACGTACCTTCTGAAAAGATTGATACGAATGAGTTAGGCGGAAGAGTAAGAGTTGCATTTGCTGATATTACATTAGCATCTGCACAAATCGGCGACGTAGTAGAACTAGTTAATTTACCAAATGGAGCAAGATTGCTTGATGGTTATTTAACTAATGCTGCATTAGGTGCATCTACAACTTTATCAGTTGGATATGCTGCTTATAAAAATGCTGCAGGAACTACTGTTAGTGCCTCTGCTGCTGCTTATTTAGCTGCTACTTCTACATCATCTGCTGCTAGAACAGACATCTTAGC
>RGYL01000312.1 GCA_010032085.1 Actinomycetota bacterium | reverse complement strand
TAGCTTTGAGCCGATACGAATTTTCCGCCCGAATTCCTCCATCTTCTTTACATACTCATCACTTGGAATTTGCATGACCTTGGCCCACTCAATCTCGCTAGAGAGATCGCGAAGTAGGGCTGGGCTTTTGGTTACTGAGATGCCCGCGCGATTAATCGCCTCACCTAGAAATCCACTCTTGCTTGTAAGCAGTGAGGGGAAGCGACCGCCAAGGGCCTGGGGCCAGAAATACATAAGTTGGCGTAGCGCTGCGGCATGAAAAGTTCGCGCTGCAATGTTCGCAACTCCGAGCGTGCGAAGGCGCGCCCGCATCTCCCCAGCCGCTCGTGCGGTGAAGGTAAGTGCAAGAACTCGATTTGGATCAACAATTCCAATCTCAACGGCGTAGGCCAAGCGATGAGTAATTGCTCGAGTCTTTCCGGTCCCAGCTCCTGCAATCACGCATACCGGTCCACGTACAGCAGTTGCTACCGCGCGCTGCTCATCATCTAGCGCGGCGAGAATGTCTTCGGCTAATTGCGCCATGCTTCTTTACCAGCGAGATCTTGATTAGCACTTTTGCCATACCAAGACTCGATCATTGCTCGCGCTACTGAAATTTTTGGCGGAAGTAGTAATTCTTCACTCGCCACTTTACTTTTTAGTGTTTCGCGATCCAGCCAGATTATCTCTTCAATCTCTTCGCCATCTGCCTTTACCGAATCTGGATTTGAAATAGTGGCCTCAAAGGCAATCATTAATGATGCTGGAAATGGCCAGGGCTGGGAGCCGAGGTAACGCATCGTTTCAACATTTCCGCCACATTCCTCGGCCACCTCACGGACCACGGTCCGCTCAAATGACTCTCCCGGCTCAACAAAACCGGCAAATGTTGAGAAGCGTTTTGCCGGCCAGACTTTCTGTCGACCCAGCAATATTCGATCACTCTTATCTTTTACTAAAACAATAATCGCCGGATCCGTTCGCGGATGATGATCAGTTTCGCAAGATTGGCACCTTCTTACCGAACCCCCCAAAACTGACTTAGTTGCTTCGCCGCACTTTGCACATC
>RGYL01000311.1 GCA_010032085.1 Actinomycetota bacterium | reverse complement strand
GGGCCAACTCGTCCAAGTGCTGCGCCACCTTGTGACGGCTCGCTTTCTACAAATTTGATCCACTTTATGATTGAAAGTTTCTCTTCGTGAGTAAGAACTGTGTTTGCAAAAACTGGCATTGCCTGAGGGCCAGTAACCATTGCCTCATAAATATGGCGTGGCTCAACACCCATAACAGTTGGCGCGTATTTGCCTTGAGTTAGTGCGCCACCTTGACCTGCGAGGTTATGGCACATTGCGCAATTAGTTCTAAATAATTCGCCACCTTCGGCGGTATTTCCATCGCGCTCCCATGCAAGTTCCTCATTTGTAACCGCCGCAGGGCCGGGCGCTAGAGAGGCTACATAGGCCGCAAGTGCTGCAACTTCTTGTTCGTTATAAACCGGTTCTTTGCGCATCGCCTGTTGACTCATATCGGCCATCGGCATGCGACCGGTGGCAACTTGAAAATCAACCGAAGCGGCGCCCACGCCAATTAAAGATGGAGCTGCTCCCGCACCTTCAGCATTTAACCCGTGGCAAGAGGAGCAACCGCGTGCGAATATTTCTTTACCCTCTGCAATCAACGAGGCCTTATCCGAAGAGATGACCTCTTCCTTAACTTCAGTAGCTGCTTGTGCAACAGTAAATCCAACGCCTGCAATGAATAGCGCAGCAAAGAGCAGGAATGGTCCAGCGAAACGGTGGCGGCGATAACGAGAGAGAAAACCGAACGCTTTACTCATTTACTGCACCAAATAAATCGCCGAGAAGAGTGCAATCCAAACAATGTCAACGAAGTGCCAATAATAAGAAACCACGATTGCAGTAGTGGCCTGGGAATGACCAAAGCGCCGAGCCTTTGAAACTCGAATCATCACAACCAAGAATGCGAGCAGTCCGCCGGTCACATGCAATCCATGAAAACCTGTTGCTAAATAGAAGACCGAGCACCCAAGCAACTGCGCCTTCAGTAACCGGGCCAACTCGTCCAAGTGCTGCGCCACCTTGTGACGGCTCGCTTTCTACAAATTTGATCCACTTTATGATTGAAAGTTTCTCTTCGTGAGTAAGAACT
>RGYL01000032.1 GCA_010032085.1 Actinomycetota bacterium | reverse complement strand
GCCATGGCTCATCCAGACATCGAAATTTGGTTGTAGCCCTGTGAAAAGTTGTGATGTGGTGTCGGCGCTAAAGTGAGTTCGACCGAATTCAGAAACATCATTCTTCGCAACTTCACCCCTAAGGGCTTGGGCCATAGCTTGAAATCCGTAACAAATACCAAAGATCGGTATATCTGTTTCGAAGAGTTTTGGATCAATTTGGGGAGCATTTGGCGCATAAACCGAGGACGGTCCACCGGAAAGAATTATCGCTCGTGGATTTCTAGCCAAAATTTCTTCAACAGCGAGCGAAGAAGGGACGATTTCGCTGTAAACATTTGCCTGGCGTACCCGCCGGGCGATTAATTGCGCATATTGAGCGCCAAAGTCGACTACAAGTACATGGTTGCTACGCTGCACTATTAACCTCTATTTAAAACTATTTCTACCCGCTGGAATTCCTTTAGCTCTGAGTAACCACAAGTTGCCATAGCGCGACGAAGCGCACCAAATATGTTCATCGTTCCATCGGCTGAGTGTGATGGCCCGACCAATATCTCCGCCAACGAACCAGAAGTTCCAACATGCACTCGGGTGCCGCGAGGAAGTTCGCTGTGATGAGCTTCGCTGCCCCAATGCCAACCTCTTCCCGGAGCTTCCTCCGCGCGTGCAAGTGGCGAGCCAAGCATTACTGCATCAGCGCCACAAGCAATCGCTTTTGCAATATCGCCGCTCTTTCCAATTGATCCATCTGCAATTACATGCACATATCTGCCGCCAGATTCATCGAGATATTGGCGCCGAGCGGCGGCAACATCAGCGACCGCTGTTGCCATGGGTACTGAAATTCCTAGAACTTGTCGGGTGGTGTGAGCCGCTCCGCCGCCAAAACCAACTAGAACTCCCGCGGCACCGGCGCGCATCAAATGCAACGCGCTTGATGTAGTTGCGCAACCACCCACGATTACTGGGACATCTAACTCATAGATGAATTTCTTTAGATTGAGTGGCTCGGTCTTTGTCGATACATGTTCAGCGCTGACAGTAGTTCCGCGAATCACAAAGATATCTACCCCGGCATCCACTACAGCCTTATGAAATTCTGCAGTGCGCTGTGGCGAGAGTGCGCCGGCAACAGTTACACCGGATGCGCGAATCTCAGCAATTCGCTCTTTAATCAACTCGCCGCGAATTGGTGCTTTATATAGTTCTTGCATCCTTGCTGTTGCCTGCTCGGTTGGTATTGATGAAATCTCTCCTAATTGAATCTTTGGATTCTCATAGCGAGTCCATAGACCCTCAAGATTTAAGACTCCAACGCCACCTAATTTTCCAATAGCAATTGCAGTCTCAGGTGAGATCACCGAATCCATCGGTGCGGCAAGAAGGGGCAGATCAAAGCGATAGGCGTCGATCTGCCAATTTAGCGAGACATCCCCGGGCTCGCGGGTGCGGCGAGAGGGAACTATGGATACATCGTCAAAGGAGTAGGCGACCCGGGCGCGCTTACTTTCAGAGATCTCAATATCGGCCATTAGTTATTCCTAAAGTAATTTGGGGAATCGGCAACATCTAAAACATCATGTGGATGGCTCTCTTGCAGGCCCGCGCTAGTAATTTGTATTAAGCGACCACGCTTTTGCAGGGCAGCAATATTCTCAGCACCGGCGTATCCCATTCCGGAGCGCAGTCCACCAACTAATTGGTGAACAACAGTTGCAACCGGGCCGCGATAAGAGACTTTTCCTTCAATTCCTTCGGGCACTAACTTATCTTCAGAGAGAACATCGTCTTGCATATATCGATCCTTAGAAAAAGATTTTGATTCACCGCGAGATTGCATTGCGCCAAGGGATCCCATTCCGCGATAGCGCTTGAATTTACGACCATCTAGTTCCAATAACTCCCCCGGAGATTCATCACAGCCGGCAAGAAGTGAACCAAGCATTACGGTATCGGCGCCGGAGACAATTGCTTTTGCGATATCGCCCGAATGTTGCAAGCCACCATCAGCAATAAGTGGGATATCTGCTTTCTTGCAAGCTTTAGCAACTTCCATAATTGCGGTGACTTGTGGGACTCCTACTCCTGCAATTACTCGCGTGGTGCAAATAGATCCGGGACCAACTCCAACTTTCACAGCATCTGCGCCAGCGTTTATTAGGGCTTGCGCTCCAGATCGCGTAGCCACGTTTCCACCAATTACTTCTTGATTGGGAAAAGATTCTTTGATGCGAGCGATTGCTTCAAGGACTGCGCGATGATGGCCATGCGCAGTATCGACAACTACGACATCAACGCCAACGTCAATTAAGGCAGTAGCACGAGCGAAGCCATCATCGCCAACGCCCACCGCAGCGCCAACCAATAAACCAGCGCCCTTTACTAATTTTGCATGAGTTACTTGCTCATCTATCGGGAGATTTCTATGGATGATTCCAATGCCGCCTAACTTCGCCATTGCGATAGCCATGGCAGATTCGGTAACGGTATCCATTGCGGCCGAAATCAGCGGAATACTTAACTTTATGCCCCGCGTTAATTGGGTTCCGGTCTGGACTTCTGAGGGAACTACATCAGAGGCATCGGGAAGTAGCAGCACATCATCATATGTGAGCCCTAGCATCGCTACTTTCTCATTGACGCTATCGGCCATGCCAAAACCTTAATGGGTAGAGTCTTTAGGCTCCAACTGCCCGAAGGATCTCCTCGCACGCCTCCACTAAATCCTCCACATGAGTCGCTGGTTTGGGAATTTCATCTCCCCAACCTGGGCCACCAATCACAATCCGAGGCGCAGGACGAACACTTGGTAATTGATCAAGTACTGCCACATCACCATTCTTATTTAATTGCGCCCAGAGAAAGATTGCGGGAGGCGCAGAGCGCTTTACCACCGCGCTAATCGCTTCCACTGGTGTACGGGCGCCAAGAAATTGCGTTTGAATCTTTCGCTCAGAGAGCGCGGCTGCAAGTGCATAGAGAGCAAGAGAATGCATCTCCTCCCCAATGCAGGCAAGTAGAACTGGGCGCGGATTGATTGGGTCGACGATATTTGAATTCCATTCTTGCAAAAGTCGCTTAATAATTTCGCTGACCATATGCTCAGTTTCAATACCAGTCCCAGAGTCAGCCCACTCTTGGCCAATCAAAACCAAGACAGGAACTATTACCTCATTCCAAGTATTTGTAACCCCGCGCATCTGCATTTCAGAACGAAGTAGGTCTTCCACAAAACTCTTGTCATAGGCTCGCGCAGCGCGCATAACCGCTTTCACAAGTTCTTCCCGAATCGTTACCTCTTTACTCAAGGTATCTGAGATGAGGTGCGGTGAGCTCACTCCATCAAAATCAAGAGCTCTTCTTGCCGCCTCGGCTGGCGATACTCCAGAGATGACTAATTTCCTCATAAGAGTTAGGCGAGCTAAATCGATTGAGTTGTAACGACGATGTTCTCCAGAGCTGTGATCACTTGGACCAAGGCCATATCGGCGGTCCCAGGTGCGCAATGTGGCGGGCGCTACACCGAGGCGGCGAGCTACGGCAGCGACGGTTAAGGATTCGCTTTGCGAGGAGTTATGAGTCTCCGCCTGGGGTTTAACTGAGTTTTCGCGGGCCACGGGGTAATGGTGGGGGTAGCGCGCCACGCCCGCATCTTGAAAGGGGGGTACTTGAACAACTTACGGCGCGATTGTATATTCCTGCCATGTCTGAAACGACTCGCTTACCGAAGCCGGTAGAGGCAAATTGGGAATGGCAGTATGAGGGTGCTTGCCGTTCTCTTCCAACTGAGATGTTCTTTCATCCAGATGGCGAGCGCGGCCCCCGCCGTAAGGCTCGCGAAGTTGCTGCGAAGGCTGTCTGTGCAAGTTGCCCCGTTATCGCCCAATGTCGCGCGCATGCTCTAGCTGCGCAGGAACCATATGGGATTTGGGGCGGCTTAACAGAAGAAGAGCGTTTCGAGATCATCAGCAAAGCGCAACGGGTATCTCGCGTCTTTACTGCGTAATTCTCCTCCTTCCAATCGACATAAGCGCCTCCGAACTCATCACTCGGGGGCGTTAGTCGTTTTTGACCCGCAGACTTATAACAGTTGTCGCAAGAAGCGCGGAGATAATCACACCCAATGAGACGGTAATAGAAATCTCGGGAATCTTAACTCCGGCAATATCATGAATTCCAATTCCGTGTAGCGCCTCAATAATCAATTTCACGCCGATAAATCCAAGGACAATTGAGAGTCCTTTTGAAAGGTAAACAAGTTTCTTTAAGAGAATGCCGATTAGAAAATAAAGTTGTCGAAGTCCCATCAATGCAAAGGCATTAGCCATGAAAACAATATAAGGATCTCGAGTTAATCCAAATATCGCTGGAATTGAATCTAGGGCAAAGAGAATGTCAGTAGTGCCGACGGCAACTAGTGCGATAGTTAAAGTCGAGTAACCCCGTTTTCTTAGCGCACTAATTATCCGAGTTTCCTCCCACTCATCATCCTCCGGGTCGCCCGAGACAAGTTTGTAAGCGGTCCAAAGCAAGATGGCGCCAAAGAAGAAAAATATGGCGACAAAGCGTTCCACCACAGCTGCGCCGAGGACAATAAAAAATCCCCGGATAACTAAGGCCATCACTATCCCCAAAAGAAGGACTAGTTGTTCTTTCTCCTTAGGCACTTTAAGTCGGGTGAGAATAATTAGGAATACAAATAAGTTATCTATTGATAATGAATATTCGGTAATCCAACCGGCAAAGAACTCACTACTTGCGCTAGTGCTATCCCAGCTACGAAGTGAGATGCCAAAGATGATGGCGGCCGAAACGTAGATAAAGGTCCAACTGCCCGCCTCTTTTAGTGAGGTTATCCGATCGCGACGGAGCCAAGCCCAGGCTAAATCCGCTAGGAGAATAACGCCGACGATGGAGAGGGTTAGAGCCCAGACGCTCGTTGAAACATTAAGAGTTTCAGACATTGTGCGAGTGTAATCAGAAAAGGGCCCCGAATTACTCGGAGCCCTCTTCTATTGAGTACCTATATTGAGTACCTAATTAAATTGGCTACCTAATTAATGAGAATGGCCACCAGGTCCATGGCTATGGCCATGTCCACCGGCTGCATCCTTTGGCTCTTCTGGCTTCTCAAAGACCAATGCTTCGGTCGTCAAGAACATCGCTGCAATTGAAGCAGCATTTGCAAGAGCAGAGCGGGTTACTTTGACTGGATCGATAACGCCGACCTTTACAAGATCGCCATATTCATCTGTGGCTGCGTTGAAGCCTTCGTTGCTCTTCAAAGTGCGAACCTTAGAGACAACAACGTATCCCTCTTGTCCGGCATTTTCAGCGATCCATCGGAGTGGTTCTTGGCATGCCTTAGCAACGAGGCGAACACCGACTGCGGCATCGCCCTCATAACCAAGATCATTATCAAGGACTGTGGCTGCGTGAACTAGAGCTGCACCACCGCCGGCAACGATTCCCTCTTCTACAGCAGCGCGAGTTGCAGAGATAGCATCTTCCAAACGGTGCTTCTTCTCTTTCAACTCAACTTCAGTATGCGCACCTACCTTAATTACGCAGACTCCGCCAGAGAGTTTGGCAAGACGCTCTTGGAGCTTCTCGCGATCCCAATCAGAGTCAACAGTTTCAATCTCGCGGCGAATCTCTTGAATTCGTCCATCGACATCTTTCTTCTTGCCTGCGCCATCAACAATTGTGGTGTGATCTTTCGTTACAACAATACGACGGGCTTTGCCCAACATATCGAGGCCGATCTGATCAAGCTTTAGGCCAACTTCAGTTGAGATGACTTGGGCACCAGTAAGGATTGCCATATCTTGAAGCATCGCCTTACGACGATCGCCAAAGCCAGGGGCTTTAACAGCGACTGAGGTAAAGACACCGCGGATGCGATTAACAACGAGAGTTGATAGCGCTTCGCCCTCAACATCCTCAGCAATAATCAAGAGCGGTTTGCTGGTCTTTGCGACCTGCTCCAAAACTGGAAGAAGGTCAGATAGCGCCGCAATCTTTCCGGCTGAGATGAGAATGTAGGCATCTTCAAGAATTGCCTCCATCCGATCCTGGTCGGTGACGAAATAAGGCGAGATATAACCCTTATCGAACTGCATACCCTCAGTAAATTCGAGCTCGAGCCCAGTAGTTGAAGACTCTTCAACAGTGATGACACCATCTTTTCCGACCTTATCCATAGCTTCGGCAATCAATTCACCGATGCCACGATCTTGGGCCGAGATAGTTGCGACATCTGCAATCTGCTCTTTGCCAGAAACCTTGGTTGAATTTGAGCGGAGTTTTTCAACGACTGAAGTAACAGCCGCTTCAATTCCTGCTTTGATTCCCATTGGTTGCGCGCCAGCAGCAAGGTTGCGAAGGCCTTCCTTCACCATTGCTTGGGCGAGCACCGTTGCAGTTGTAGTTCCATCACCAGCAACATCATTGGTCTTCTCAGCAACTTGCTTAACAAGTTGGGCGCCCATGTTTTCTGCTGGGTCGGAGAGTTCGATCTCCTTAGCGATTGTGACTCCGTCATTTGTAATGACAGGTGCACCAAAAGATTTTCCGATGACAACATTTCGGCCCTTTGGACCAAGTGTCACCTTTACAGTGTCAGCGAGGATATTTACTCCACGCTCCATGCCACGTCGGGCATTCTCGTCAAAATGAAGTGCTTTAGCCATAGTTAGTTATCGTCTCGATTACTTCGCAATTACGGCCAAGATATCGCGAGCAGAGAGGACTAGGTATTCCTCGCCGCCATGCTTTATCTCAGTTCCACCGTACTTGCTATAAAGGACGACATCGCCAACTTTGATATCCATCGGAACGCGAACGCCATCATCAAAGCGACCTGGTCCGACTGCAACGACTGTTCCTTCCTGTGGCTTCTCTTTAGCGGTATCTGGGATGACTAGGCCAGAGGCGGTCTTCTCCTCAGCTTCACTGATCTTTATGACGATTCGATCTTCTAGTGGCTTAATGGCAATGGCCATCTTTGTAGCTCCTTCGTATCTCGTATCTGGTAATCGGGTGACTTATCACTCTCACCCTTGTCACTCTAACGACGAGAGTGCTAACGCCAAGCCTAGGCGTAGTTATTCCTCTCCTCAAATCCGATCTTGGCCTCCCGTTCGCCGGCGCGAATCGTCTCGCTGGCGCTCGACAACATTCGCGCTCAGCTCCCGGGCGCCCCTAACTCCAGAGCGGCTGGGTAGGTGGGGTATCTGAGGCGACCGCGATACCGAGGCGAGAGGGGGCTTTGCCTTGCGAGAGGGCGAGTGAGCCAAGAGCAGCGACCATAGCTCCGTTATCGGTACAGAGCGCCGGAGGCGGAGTTCGCAGCTCAAGGCCAGCAGAAGCGCAGCGCTGCGAGGCGAGTTCGCGAAGGCGCGAGTTAGCCGCAACTCCCCCGGCGATTATCAACGAGTCAATTCCGGTATCAACGCAGGCTTTGATTGATTTCATGAGCAGCACATCTACGACTGCTTCTTGAAATGAAGCGGCAACATCTGCTCTTTTGAAAGCAGGAGTTGAAGCAAGGTAACGAGAGACAGCGGTTTTAAGTCCGGAGAATGAGAAATCAAATGCATGTTCAGCCATATCTTTGGGAAGAGAGAGGCCGCGCGGAAAAGTTATTGCGCTGGG
>RGYL01000310.1 GCA_010032085.1 Actinomycetota bacterium | reverse complement strand
ATGTCGTGGATGACAAAGTGGCCGGGAAAATATCCGCTCTTCGTGGCAAGCGCGAATGGTGCGCACTTCGTTGATGTAGATGGAAATGAATATATAGATCTCTGTTTAGGAGATACCGGTTCGATGACTGGGCATTCGCCAGAAGCAACTGTTTTGGCGATAAAGGCTCAGCTAGAGCTGGGTATGACTGCAATGCTTCCCACCGATGACTCGGTCACGGTATCAAGTGAACTTGCAAAGAGATTTGGACTTCCGCTCTGGCAATTTACAGTTTCGGCAACAGATGCAAATCGTCATGCGATTCGCTATGCCCGGTTAATTACCGGCAAGAAGAAAATAGTGGTGATCGATCGTTGTTATCACGGCTCTGTTGACGAGACGTTTGCGACTTTGGATTCATCCGGAAACACAATCATGCGCGAAGGCAACATTGGCGCCCCAGTTCCTTTAGCAGAGACGACTCGAGTTGTGGAGTTCAACGATGTAGCGGGAATACGTTGGAATTGTCCTTCCACAAGATGGCTATTTGGAGGCTGTTGGAAAATTAGCTAAACAATTTGGCGTAATTTGGATTATCGATGAGACCCACACAATCTCAGTTGGCCCAGGTGGAATGACTAAAGAGCTTGGTTTAAAGCCTGACATTCTCACTATCGGCAAGGCAATTGGTGGCGGTATTCCCACCGGGACTTTTGGTATGACGCAAGAAATTTCGGACGCAATTTCGGCAAAGACCGAGCGTGAAGTTATTGATACTGGGGGAATTGGTGGAACGCTTGCGGGTAATGCCCTATCACTTGCCGCCATGCGCGCGACTCTCACCGAAGTACTGACTGAAGATAATTTCAAAAAGATGATTGCGCTGGGAAATCGTTGGTGCGATGGAGTGGATGCTGCAATCAAAGAGTTTGGACTTAATTGGCACTGCAATCGCTTAGGTGCGCGCGGTGAGTACTTATTCCAAGGAAAAGCTGCAAGAACTGGGCGCGAAGCTGCGACTGCTGGTGATTTTGAATTGGAGCAGTACATTCATTTAAGACTACTCAACGATGGATTTTTGTTGACGCCGTTTCACAATA
>RGYL01000309.1 GCA_010032085.1 Actinomycetota bacterium | reverse complement strand
CTCAAGTTAATGCAAAATAAATTTTTTTTTATATTTTTTTTTGGTTTATTTTTTTTCCAAATAAATACAAGCTTTTCTCAACAAAAAGATGTTTATAATTTTTCTGCAGATAAAATAACCTATTCTCAAGACAATAACATTATTGAAGCAACAGGAAACGTTGTTGCCAAAAATCAAGAGGGAAAACAAATATCCTCTGAAAAAATCATCTATAATAAAACAACACAATTAATTAAAACTTTTGGAAATTCTAAATTTTCTGATACTAAAAATAGAATATTAAGTGCAGAAAATTTTGAGTATGATTTGGAAAAAAAAATTATTTCTGCTCAAAATAATGTAAAATTTTTAGACAATTTTAAAAATGTTTATTATTTTACTAAATTAAATGCAGACGATAAGTTTGATGAAATCATAGGTTACAATCTAAATTCTGATCTTAATAAAGAAAAATTTCAATCTACAGATAAATTTAATGAGTTTATCGAGCCTAAACTTTCAGGAAAAGAGATTAGTATAAAGGATAATATATCAATAATTAAAAATGGAAAATTTACATCTTGTAAGTCTACAAATGAAAAAGAGGGCTGTCCTTATTGGAACTTAAATGCTGATTTAGTTACACATGACAAAGAAAATAAAAAAATTATTTATAAAAATGCAACATTAGATCTTAATAATATTCCTGTTTTATATACCCCATACTTTTCTCATCCAGACCCCACTGTAAAAAGAGAAGCTGGCTTTTTAGCGCCATCATTTTCATCCTTAGGTGAAAATATTGGCTCAACAATTAAAGTTCCGTATTTTTATCCAATATCTTTATCTTCTGACTTTACAATCAGCCCAGTTTATTATTTCAAACACAATCCATTATTATTAGGAGAGTATAGGGAAAAGTTTAAAAATGGAGACCTATCTATTGAAGGAGGGTTCACGCAGGGTTATAAAGAAATAACTTCAACACAAACTGATGGCTCAAGAAATCATTTATACGGAAACTTAAATCTCAATTTTACTGAAAAAATTTTTAATCAAAGTGAGTTTAGTGCAAAATTTCAGAGAGTTAATAATCCGAC
>RGYL01000308.1 GCA_010032085.1 Actinomycetota bacterium | reverse complement strand
CCGACGGGCTTATCGTGGCTTTCTTGGCCGACTACTCCATGATCAAACCGCGGAGGCAATCGCTCGACCCATTTCTCAAATAGCGCGCACAGTTGCAACTATTGTTCCCTTTGATATTGATAAGTTAATTTCCGGTGAAATAACACCAACCCCTAAAACTGAATTAAAAGTCACAACACCTGCTACTCCTATACGCGCCCAGAGTGAATGGAGCGTCACAACTGAGAAAGTAAGTCACTATCAAGAGAAAGTGACTCTTATCGGGAGCATCCAATGGCGTAAGAGGGCACATGTCGCTGGAAAAGTGACTGCGATTCGTCCTGCTTCGATGTCTTCGGCACCAACTTTGGAGATTGAAATCTGGGATGAGAGCGGCGGAGTAACTCTCCAATTCCTCGGAAGGCGCGAGATTGCTGGGCTCGAGGTTGGCTCCACTCTAGTCGCAGAAGGAATGGTTGGGGAGCAAAACGGCGCGCTCACAATCTTGAATCCAAATTATCGAATTGAAATTTAATGAAGAGATTGGTTGTAATCCCTACATATAACGAGGCGATGAATGTTCCAATTCTCATTCCGCGCCTATTCAAATATATAAAAGATATTTCGATACTCATTGTTGACGATGGTTCACCTGATGGAACTGCTGAGATCTGTAAAAAACTCTCAAAGGACTACCCAAACCTTTTCGTTGAGACAAGAGCCAAGAAATCCGGCCTTGGTGGTGCTTATCGCCACGGCTTCAAGTGGGGCCTTGAGCGGGGCTATGAGGAATTTATTGAAATTGATGCTGATATGTCACATCGAGTACGCGACTTGGCGGAGATGCTTAAGGCTAAGGAGAAAGACCCCGAAATTGGACTCATTATCGGCAGTAGATGGACAAGAGGTGGTGCGACCATAAATTGGTCTTGGCGCCGTCAACTACTTTCGCGCGCGGCAAATATATATGTGCGGATTATGTTGGGAATGGGTATAAATGATTCAACAGCTGGCTTTCGCATCTACTCATCAGAACTGCTCCGCAAGATACCTTTACAGGAGATAAAAAGTGAGGGCTACTCTTTTCAGATCGAGATGAC
>RGYL01000307.1 GCA_010032085.1 Actinomycetota bacterium | reverse complement strand
GGAAGTTTGGCGGTTGAAGATTTCGCTGGCACAACTTGCTCACTAACTAATCCGGGAACTATTGGAACTGTCCACTCAGTCCCCCGCTTAGTCCAAGGCCAAGGATTGATTCTCGGCGTTGGCGCTATGGATTACCCCGCAGAATTCCAAGGCGCGAGCGAAGAAACGATCGCCCGCTTAGCAATCTCAAAAGTTGTAACACTTACCTCAACTTACGATCACCGCGTAATTCAAGGCGCACAATCCGGTGACTTCCTCCGCCGCATTCACGAAATACTTCTTGGCGCTGGCGGATTTTATGAAGAGATTTTTGCGGCCCTACGTATTCCCTACGTACCAATTCATTGGCACGCCGACATGCAATTCGAGAGCGATTCTCAAGTAAATAAGACCGCGCGCGTTCAGAACTTAATCAACGCGTATCGCACCTTCGGCCACTTGATGGCTGATATCGATCCGCTTGAATACCAACAACGGACACACTCCGATCTCGATGTAGTTACACATGGTTTAACGCTCTGGGATCTTGATCGGGAGTTTGCAACCGGCGGCTTTGGTGGCCGCACTTCGGCAAAGCTCCGGAATGTCCTCGGCATTTTGCGCGATTCATATTGCCGCTCAATCGGAATTGAATATATGTATATCGACTCTCCAGAAGAGCGTAAATGGATTCAAGATCAAGTCGAAGTTGGTTCACCCTTCTTCACTCGGGAAGACCAGTTGCGAATCTTGCGTAAATTGAATTCGGCCGAAGCTTTTGAATCCTTCTTACATACAAAGTTCATCGGCCAGAAACGCTTCTCGCTCGAGGGCGGCGAATCAGTCATTCCTCTGCTTGACACCATCGCGCGCTATGCCGCTAAGTCCGGTCTTGATGAAGTTTGTATCGGTATGCCCCACCGCGGCCGGCTAAATGTGCTCGCAAATGTTGCTGGAAAATCTTATGGACAGATCTTCCAAGAGTTTGAGGGCCACTACCAAGAAAATGCTGTCCAAGGCTCGGGCGATGTGAAGTATCACTTAGGTACTTATGGCGATTTTGTAACTGAAAACGGTGAGAAGACCAAGATTTATTTAGCG
>RGYL01000306.1 GCA_010032085.1 Actinomycetota bacterium | reverse complement strand
TCTCTAGCCGTTTCTCGAGGACTGCAAGAATGCGTTTACTAGCACCCATTTTGGCAAAATATTGATCTGGGTTACGTGCGATATACCAGGTTAGTGGCGTTCGCGAAGTTACCGCTTCAAAGACTTTTGAGTCTCTATCCCAGAGTGAATAGACAATGTCAGCACTTCCTAGCTCCATGAGTAATTTGTTGGAATCTCCTTCATAATTCAATTTCAAGACCTTTACGCCCTTTGCTCTTGACTCGAAAGCAGCATTTAGCGCGTCACTACCGGAGATAATTGCAACTAATTTACTTTTACTCCTCAACGAAGCAATTGTTCCTGCCACGCGAGCTGCTTGAATCTCATCAAAGTAGATATTTGAAATATTGAGTTGTGCCAAGGTCTGATCATTAATGAGGGCGAATTGAGTGTCGGTGTATTCCATGGAGACTCTTCTAACGGTTTCGCGATAACCAGAACCCACCGCAATTATTAAGGTGTATCCGCTCTTGGCAAGAAATCTCAATTTGGTCAATCGATCTAAAGCTGTGCCGCTAGTTGGCAATTCGCGAACGAATGGTTCAACTAAGTTATAGCGCTTTTTCGCAATTTCTAGCGCAGCGCTTACTGCATCATTGAATCCACCATCGCCCTTAAATCCGATGTCATAGGCAACAGCAATACGTGGTGTTGGTTCTTCGGCTCGCGCACCTGATGAAATTAATTGTGCTATCAGTACTGCAATGAGTGCGAGCGCAATCTTCACCTTCATGCGCATCTCAACTCTTGAATTGGGTGCCTGGTACCAGTCCGAGCGCGTCATAGGTGTTCTTTAGAGTTTTGGCGGCAACTTCGCGAGCTTTCGCGCTTCCTTCTTCCAAAATAGCAGATAGCCCACGCTCATCTTCTAGGAATTCTTCAGTTCGAGTTTTAACAGGCCGGAAGAATTCCGTAACAACCTCAGCCACCGCGCTCTTGAAATCCCCGTAACCCTTTCCAGCAAATTCCGCCTCGATACTTGCGATGCTATTGCCTGAAAGAGTTGAGTGGATTGTGAGTAGATTTGAAATACCAGGTTTGTTTTTCTCATCAAACTTA
>RGYL01000305.1 GCA_010032085.1 Actinomycetota bacterium | reverse complement strand
CCGAACACGACAAAGTGCTTGATGCAACTCTTCGTAACGGTATTCTCGAGATAGATATCAAGAGAAGTGCACCGATTCCGAAGCGTCGCATGCCCGTTGAGATTCGCAACGCGTGAGCTTGTGATCTAATCAAGGTAATACGGGGCGATGTCTTCTAGCAACATCGCCCCGTTTCTTATTTTCCGATTCATTTTGAGTGATTATCTTTAACTAATCTAAGAAGACTTTCTAGCTAGATGCTCCGGAGCTAGGAATCTGACTCCAAGGCCTCTAATCGAGAAGATGTAGTCGCCGCCACCGTTCTCCTTGATTTTAATCCGAAGGCGTGAAAGATGGGTATCGATCAGATGGCTTGAACCAATGCCATCTTTTACCTTGATTATGTTGAGAAGTTCTGGTCTAGAAATTACCCGCTCTGGTTCTGCCATAAAAGCCTGGGTCAAGAGAAACTCAGTCTTGGTGAGTGGAACTACTTTCTTATCAACGCGAAATTCGCATAGAGGCACTTCTAGTTTCAATTCATCAACTTCGTATAACTCATCTTCTTCTTTGGCAAAAGAGTTTTGTTTGTCAATGTGATAGTTGACTCGCTGCAAGAAGAGTTTCTGGACAATCGGTTTGCCAATGATCTCATCAGCTCCTGCCCGTACACACATATCCTCAGTGAATGGGCTGCCATTGTCGATTAGAGGTATTAGTGCGCCCTTGGTGTGCATACGTAGCCAGCCAAGAACATCAATAGTTTTCATCACATCTCCAACTAAGTGGAAAAGGACAATCTTGAAATCACCTAGCGTGAAGTGCTCTTTTATTCGAGTCAAATCACTCTCGGCGCGAACACTTAAGTTCCATGATTCCAAGGCATTTTGCATGAACTTTCTATCCATCGGGTTATTCTCAATTATTAGTGCTGTGTCTGTTGTCATGCCGCGAAGATTACGTGTGAGGAGTCCCGATAATTGAGGAAGACCAGACATTAACCAGTCACGAATTATTCTTGACTAAAACATGGAGTATTCAATCTATCCACGCAATTAGGGTTTGCAGTATCTCGGCTAGACGAGCATCTAACAACTAGGA
>RGYL01000304.1 GCA_010032085.1 Actinomycetota bacterium | reverse complement strand
TAAAAATACTATGTGCTTTTAATTTCTTAAAAAGAATTTTGTTAACAAAATCTTCGTGACTTATTTTAGAAAAATTACGATTGAAAATTTGCTTAATGAAAAAATCTGCTCCAAATTTTTTTACGATATCTACTTTTTCTCTAATATTTAAAATTTTATTATCAGTCCCATTGAAAAAGTCTTTAGGCAAAGGGTCAAAAGTAAATACACCAAATTTTTTTCTGAGTTTTCGTGAAAAAATGTAGGCCTTATTCAAAAGTTCTTGATGACCTAAGTGAACTCCGTCAAAATTTCCTATTGCAATAACAGCGTTAAGAAATTTTTTGTTTATAAGATTAGTATTGTTATAAATTCTCATTTACCAAATTAATTCATTTTGAAAATAATTAATCTTAAAATATTTATTTTTTTCAATTACAAAATTAGCTAAACTAATATTTTTTTTACTCCATTCAGGTTTATGAATGCCGCCTGCTATAAATAAATTTTTAACATTAAAATTATTTGCACCAGAAATATCAGTATTTAAATTATCTCCAATAACAAGAACTTTGCTTTTATGTATTTTTTTTTTGCTATTTTTTTTTAAAATTCTAAAAACATATTCATAGATATTTCTATAAGGCTTTCCAAAATACTCCACATTACCACCCATTTTTTCATATAACTTTGCAATTGAGCCTGCGCAATATTCAGCTCGATCACCTCTATGAACAATTAAATCAGGATTTGCACATATTATTTTTAAATTTCTTTTTTTTATTTTCTTTAAAATTGAGAAATATTTATTCAGATTGTCGTTGTTATTATTTACTCCTGTACAAATAACAAAGTTTGCATTTTTTAATGATGTCTTTTTTAACGTAAGATTAAAAAATAAGCTGTTGTCTCTATCTGGTCCTAAATGATAAAAATTTTCATTCTTACTAAAATTTTTAAGATAATAACGCGTCAAATCTCCTGAGGTGATTAAAAAATGATAAAAATTCTTATTAAAATTTATTTGATTCAAAAATTTTTGGACACTTGAACTGGGTCTTGGAGCATTCGAAATTAAAATAATTTTCTTAGTTTTTTTTA
>RGYL01000303.1 GCA_010032085.1 Actinomycetota bacterium | reverse complement strand
TTAATGCAATACCAACAATTAGCGCAGCATTTTGCTTACCCTTAATTGTCTGGAAGTGAGCAAGTCCGGTTGTTCCACCAGCACCTGGCTTGAAATCGGTAGTGGAAGAAGTTAGTAGTCCTTCTGCAATTAAGGTCTTTGAAATTGCATCCGTTGTTGCTGAATAACCACCGGGACCTGCTGGAACTGTCCAATCAATTGTGGTGAGCGGCTTCAAATCTGGGTAGTACCAGCGAAGTGAGCCAGCCATAGTTCCAGTGTTGACCATCATGCAACGAAGATCAGATCCTTCGACGCCACGGCCTTTTGCGATCATGCCAGAACGTCCGCACTCATCTCCGGCATTCGCCTTTGCTGATGGAACCTTTGCAGCAATCGCAGTCGGAACAGTTCCGACAACAAGAGCAAGCTCGAGGGTGAGAGTCTTGGGGGCGACGCTAATGCACCCGATTAGTTAAGCGAAATAGCTTCGTGTGGGGCTTTGATAACTATTTGATTGAGTTATTGCCGCAAGCCGCCCAACCTCCATAGCGGCTCACCTGAGACCCGATAGACCGTCCATTCCGACATAGCCTCAGCGCCTAAGGAGCGATAAAACTCTATTGCTGGTGAATTCCAATCTAGAACCCACCATTGAAACCTCCCATATCCGCGCTCATTGCAGATTGCTGCCAAATGTTGAAGGAGCGCTTTGCCGAAACCACGCCCGCGAAATTGGGGTTTTATGTAGAGGTCCTCAAGGTAAATGCCATGTTTGCCTTGCCAGGTCGAATAATTCAAAAACCAGATAGCCATTCCGACTATCTCACCTTCTAATTCGACAACATCACAGAAAACTTTTGGATCAGCAGCAAATATGGTTGAAATCAAATCCGATTCTTGGGCTTCGACCTCTTGTGGCGCTTTTTCATATTCTGCCAATTCTTTAATTAGATTAAGGATTAATCCCGCCTCTTCTTCTTTAGCCGCTCTTATTCTCATCAGGCGCGCTCTTCCAAAAGTGAATTACCGCCATCAACAATTATTGATTGTCCAGTTATATATCCAGCGCTCTCGGTTGCCAGCCACGCAACTAGCCCA
>RGYL01000302.1 GCA_010032085.1 Actinomycetota bacterium | reverse complement strand
AAGGACATTATTGATTTGATTAGGTTGGTCACTCCTACCCGTTGCAACTACTGCAGCGTGCTTTCTTGCAATGACTGGGTCAATTTCTGGGTCGGGGTTCGCAAGAGCAAAGACAATTCCGCCCTTAGCCATAGCCGCGACATCTCTTTCAGTCAGAACATTTGGCGCGCTAACGCCAATGAAGATATCAGCACCTTCCATCGCTTCAGCTAGCGATCCAGTGAACTGTTCCTTATTGCAATTCTCAATGAACCATCGACGCATCTCATTTTCAGCTTTGCGTTTATTATTAATTACGCCATTGCTATCAAATCCAATGATATTTCGCGCACCGGCAAGAACAAGGAGCCGCGCTATAGCAGTTCCGGCAGCGCCAGCACCATTGAGAACAATTTTGCAATCCCCAAGGTTTTTCTTAACTAACTTCAATGCATTATCAAGCGCTGCAAGAACTACGACGGCCGTACCATGTTGATCATCATGAAAGACTGGGATATCAAGTAATTCACGTAGCCGCGCTTCAGGTACGCACAATTTCATCAACATCTTGGGTATCAAGGCATACCGGCCAAGCATCGACATCGGCAAAGCGCTTAAAGAGCGCAGCTTTACCCTCCATAACCGGAAGCGCTGCGCTGGGACCTAGATTTCCAAGGCCAAGTACAGCAGAGCCGTCTGTAACAACGGCAACGGTATTTCGCTTTATCGTTAGCCTTCTAGCATCAGCAGGGTCTTTAGCAATCGCCTGGCAGATTCGGGCAACACCTGGGGTGTAAGCGCGGGAGAGATCATCGCGGGTCTTTAGCGGGACCTTCGATTGAACTTCAAGTTTTCCACCGAGGTGAAGTAAAAAGGTTCGATCCGAAACTTTACGGACTTTAAGAATTGGTGACGCTGTGAGAGCTGCAGTTATTTTCTCAGCATGATTTGAATCAACCGCATCGCAGGTCACGTCAATTACAACATTATCAAGTTGTGATTCCGCGACATCAAGGGCGGTAATCATCGCGCCCTCTCGGGTGATGATTGTCGTTATCTCAGCAACTGGTTGAAATTCTGGTTTGCCTTCAACGCGAATCGT